>JBBIHV010000063.1:0-1544 GCA_037446835.1 Sunxiuqinia sp.
CAGAATGACGGGAACAATGCTTTGCCTGGTTCCCAGTTCCAGAATTAGTCCGAGTGAGGCAAAAAAGATGGCATTGGCCGGAATGGGCATTCCCAGAAATTGTTCGCTTTGCCGGTCGTCGGTGTTGAATTTGGCCAGGCGAAATGCTCCGGCAACCGTAATTACAAGGCTTGAGAAAAGCAAAATCCACTGGCTCCAGTTGGCTTCAATCTCCTGAATGGCCTGAAATTTTCCAAACAAAGTGAGCTGGAGCATGGTAAACACCATGGCAGCGGGCGCCAGTCCAAACGAAATCAGGTCGGCCAGCGAGTCGAGTTCTTTGCCAATGGATGAATAGGCTTTCAGCAATCGGGCCGAGAATCCATCCAGAAAATCGAAAACCGCGGCGGCAAAAATAAAAACCGCGGCCCAGCCCAATTGGCCGTCGATGGCAAAAAATACCGACAAACTTCCGCAAAGCAAATTCAGCGAAGTGATGGTGTTGGGGACCCAAAAAAATATGCTGCTTATCCGGCTCATGCGTTTAGTTTACCAATAATGGTTTGCGAACCTTTTACCTTGTCGCGTAATTTTACCTGAAGCTGGGTGTCGAGGGGAAGAAAGAGATCGACCCGCGAGCCAAAACGGATAAATCCGAGTTCGGTAGTCTGGTCAACGGCATCGCCCACCGAAACATAATTGATTATTCGTCGGGCCATTGCACCTGCAATTTGGCGCATTACAATTTCGCGGCCATCTTTCAGCTTTACGGCCGTGGTGGTTCGTTCGTTTTCTTCGGCCGATTTGTCTTTAAAAGCGGCATAAAACTCCCCGTCTTTGTGCTTCATATAAGTTACTTTTCCGGGAATTGGAATCCAGTTGATGTGCACGTTGGTAGGCGACATGAAAATGGAAACCTGAAGACATTTGGCTTTCAGATATTCATTTTCAACGGTTTCCTTGATTTCACAGATTTTGCCGTCGGCAGGCGATAAAATGGCATATTCGTTTTGGGTTATCGACCGTAGCGGATGCCTGAAGAATTGAATGATCAGGAAATAAATCAGGGCAGCTGAACCCAAAATGGCAAATTTTAGGGTGTGATTCGGGATTAAAAACCATGAAATTAAAATAAGACCCGCAAGAATTGCGGTGGCATAATTTATCGTTCCGATCCCGGCTTTATGAACTTTCATTTATAAATCTTAATATTTTGGCTCAAAAATAGCAAATAATTGAGCTTTTTGACCGGTCGCCTGAACTAATGTCGGTGAAATTTGATCAAATCAATTGAAAAAAGTTCGGTATTCTGTTCAGAAACAGCGAGTTACCCCGGAATGAATCTGTATTTCAAGGTTGTATTTTCTTCAAAAAACTGACCTTATTATCCTGAAGTACAACTTACAAAATATGGATCCCGGCTATTCAACAACCAGTTTCAGGTAAGCCACAATTACCGGAACTGCGAAGAAAAGCGAATCGAAGCGGTCGAGGATTCCCCCGTGTCCCGGAAGGATGTTGCCGCTGTCTTTAATTCCGAAATACCGCTTGAACATTGATTCCGT
>JBBIHV010000063.1:1644-20828 GCA_037446835.1 Sunxiuqinia sp.
AAAATGGTTACGGCAATGTTTTCGAGTGGTTTGGTTTGTTTCCGGTAAAGTTCGGCTGCCATAATGAGCAGGAATAGCGGAAAAACTGCCAGTATAATCTGGCTGCCGGTTATTTTCTTTGCAATCAGGAACGACAGGATAAAAATCACCACGACAATGGGAACACTCAACCATCGGTTTGGCCTTGTCTCCGAATTCTTGAAAAGAGCCGAGAATTCAAATAATCCACCGGTCAGGATTAGCAAAAAGAGGATAACGTAACTGTATTCGCTCATCAGAATGGAGGTCAGCATAACCACCACTAAAACAACTCCGGTAAGCGTTCGGGTGATTAGTTTTTTCAATTGATCATCTCTTTTAAAAGATCAACGGCCTTCGTTTCAAAATCCTGATGAACCCAGATTTCCACCTCTCCAATGGATGGAAAAGTCGAATCGTGTTCGTTCATGATAACACAATCTATTCCTTCATTTTCAAGCACTTCGCGTGCAATTTCGGCCGTGTAATTTTGTTCTGTGCGGAAAACGCACACCCAATCTTTTTCCATGTTCGTGGCTTTTAAATTGTTTCTTCCGAAATAATTACGATCAGCGATTTGGGACCGTGCATTCCCATAACGAGTGTCTTCTCAATATCGGCAGTGCGGCTTGGTCCGGTTATGTTGCTGATTAACGAAGGTAAGTTATTTTTATATTTTTCCTGCAATTTTTCCAAAGCCTGGTCTAAATAACCGGTAAGTTGCGCGGTTTGGGCCACTACCACGTGCGTTTCAGGAAAAACATTCAGCCGCCGCCCCGAAATCAGGGCCGAACTAACCAGGACAGATCCGAGGTGCGCCACCAGAAATTCGCAGCCGGTAAGTCCGATGTTCAGATCCAGAAATTGGTTGTGGTCGGAGTCAACGATGACGATTCCGTCCATTAATTCCCGCAACAATGGATCGGTACAAAACACCTTATCTTGCTGCTTTTCCTCGCAGATTTGCCGTATCTGTTCCTGAACTTCCGATTTCGACTGACAAAGAATGACTTTGCCGCCAATCAATTCGAGGTTCGTTTTAAATTCAAAGGCAAGCGATTCGTTCAGCGGATGGTAAACGGGAGAGGTGAAATCGGGAATTTCTTCTCCAATTTCACCTCTCCTGTCTTGTGCGGCCTTTAACCGGGCCAGTATTTGTGTTCTTGCTGAATCCATCAGGCTAGAGCTGATTCGGTGTTTGAATCTTTATTTTCAGGCAATTCGGCAGTTCTTTCCTTCAGGGCATCATTTACCAGCTTCGGTTTTTCCCACTGCCGTTTTCCAAAAACATTTTCCAGGTCTTCGCTGAAAATAACTTCCTTTTCAAGCAACAGTTCTGCCAGTTTTTGATGTCCGTCTTTGTGCGTTTCCAGAACATTCAGTGCACGTTGATATTGATTTTCAATCAGCGCTTTTGATTCCTGGTCGATCAGTTCCGCGGTTTTTTCGCTGTATGGTTTGCTGAACGAGTATTCACTTTGGCCCGATGAATCGTAGAAACTCACGTTTCCAACTTTTTCGCTCATCCCGAAAATGCTGACCATGGCATAAGCCTGCTTGGTCACTTTTTCCAGATCGTTTTGTGCCCCGGAAGAAATGCTGTTGAATGAAATCTGTTCGGCAGCGCGGCCACCAAGAGCAGAGCACATTTCGTCGAGCAACTGGTCTTTGGTCGTGATCGAGCGTTCTTCAGGCAGGTACCAGGCAGCTCCAAGCGCTTTTCCGCGGGGAACAATGGTCACTTTCACCAGTGGATGAGCGTGTTCGAGCAGCCAGCTAATGGTAGCGTGTCCTGCTTCATGATAGGCGATCCGGCGTTTTTCATCCACCGAAATAATTTTATTTTTCTTTTCCAGTCCACCGACGATGCGGTCAACGGCATCCAGAAAGTCCTGTTTGTCAACAATATCTTTATTTTTTCGGGCGGCAATCAGGGCCGATTCGTTACAAACATTGGCAATGTCGGCGCCTGAGAAACCAGGTGTTTGTTTGGCCAGGAACGCAGGTTGTACTTCCGGGGCCAATTTAATGGGTTTCAGGTGTACCATAAAAATTTCCTCTCGTTCGTTCAGGTCGGGCAACTCAACGTGGATCTGGCGGTCGAAACGTCCGGCACGCATTAAAGCGCGGTCGAGAATATCGGCCCGGTTGGTGGCTGCCAGAATAATTACCCCTGAATTGGTATCGAACCCATCCATTTCGGTCAGCAACTGGTTGAGCGTATTTTCGCGTTCGTCGTTTGAACCGAAATTTGGATTTTTACCACGGGCGCGGCCGATGGCGTCGATTTCATCAATGAAAACAATGCACGGAGCTTTTTCTTTGGCTTGTTTAAACAAATCGCGCACACGTGACGCACCAACCCCAACGAACATTTCAACAAAATCGGAACCCGACATGGAGAAAAACGGAACGTTGGCCTGTCCGGCTACTGCTTTGGCCAACAGTGTTTTACCAGTTCCGGGAGGGCCTACCAGCAGCGCGCCTTTCGGAATTTTACCGCCCAGTTTGGTGAATTTGGTCGGACTTTTCAGGAAATCCACAATTTCTTCTACTTCCTGTTTGGCTTCAGCCAGCCCGGCTACATCTTTAAACGTAGTGGAAACCCGCGAATCTTTATCAAAAACTTTGGCCTGCGACTTGCCAACATTGAAAATATTACCGGCACCGCCGCCACCCGAACCCTTGCTCATGCGTTTGAAAATCCACCACCAGATTAAAATGATGATGGCGAACGGAAGGATCCAGTTGAGCAATTCGCCCAAGTAATTGTGCACGGTTTTATATTCGACACTGATTTTATCACCTTCAGGATAATCTTTTTGGGCCTCCTGAAGGTTCGATTCAAACGTTTGGACTGAGCCAATGGTAAAGAAAAATTGCGGGCCCGCTTTGGTTGGTGCCGAGAATCCGTTACTCAATTTTTTCGCGTATTTATCGTAGCTGCTTTCCTTTAGGTAAATCTGTGCTTCTTCGCGGTTTACGACAATAATTTTTTGGATGTCGTGGTTTTGAAGCATGGTGTTTTTTACATCCATCCAGCTTGTTTCAACAGGGCCGCTACCCAGCGTAAACCATTGAATGGCCAGGAAGGCGATGATGATGACGCCATAAACCCAGTACGGATTAATTTTGGGGCCCTTGTTTCCCGGCCTGAGATTGCCAAAATTTGGCTTTTCCTTATTGTTGTTATTGTTTTCTGCCATTTTATATTTCTAATTATCTTCTTTTATTAATTCAACATGTGCATCGGCCCAAAGGTTTTCGAGATCGTAAAATCGTCGGGACTCCTTCTGAAAAACATGTACCATGATATCGGCATAATCGATCAGAATCCAGAGCGAGTTTCGGTAACCATCTTTGTGCCAGGCTTTTTCGCTAACTAATTCTTCAACGGTATCTTCAACCGAGTGGGCAATTGCATCAACCTGGGTGTTGGAATTACCATGACAAATAATGAAATATTTACATTCGGTATGATTGATTTTTTGTAAGTCAATTTTGATAATATCTAAACCTTTTTTCCTTTGAATCCCTTCAACAATGGCATCGATCAATTGTTCAGTTTCACTTTCTTTTGCAGATTTGCTCATAAATTACTGTTAAAACTACAAAGATAAATTTTTTACTTTATTTTATGTGATTAAACTTGTGCGGTGAATTTCAGTATTAACATTGAACCCAATATTTAACCCTCCGCATGGATCAATTGATTAAAAATATCGTTGTCCGATTGGAAACGACGGATTCTACCAACAACTATGCCAATGGCCAGATCAGGGGAAATGTGTGGCCTGAAGGTACTGTCTTTTTGGCATACGAACAAACCGCGGGGCGTGGGCAGGTTAATAATTTCTGGGAAAGTGAACCGGGGAAGAACCTGACTTTCTCCATCGTTTTTTATCCCGGATTCCTGGAGATCAGGCAGCAGTTTATGCTTTCGAAAGTGGTGGCATTGGGCATTTATAAGGCTCTGGCAAAGTATGTTGGCACACTGAAAATAAAATGGCCCAACGATATTTATGCTGATGACCGGAAGCTTGGAGGAATCCTGATCGAAAATTCAGTCATGAACGGAACTCTTACCAGCTCGGTGGCTGGAGTTGGTTTGAACGTGAACCAGACGGTTTTCGTGAGCAATGCGCCAAACCCGGTGTCGCTAAAAACACTGACAAATAAGCACTTCGATACGGATTTGGTGTTGTCTCAGATTTTATCCGGAATAAACCAATATTATTCACTGCTGAAAGCCGGTGGATTTGAAAGAATAGATCAGGAATTTATTTCGGTTTTGTACCGGCTGAACGAAAGGCATTCCTTCAGGGCTGACGATGGAGTTTTTGAAGGTGAAATTATTGGGGTAAACGAAATCGGGCAATTGCAAATCCGAAGACTTGATGGACGAATTCTTGAATTTCATTTTAAAGAAGTGGAATTCATGCATCAGTTCGAAAGATGATTTCCAAGAAAAGTATATTTACAACTTCTCCTTTGGGGGAATTTGACTTTTGAGACTGTTTACTGCGACTGATTACCCCTTACTAACGGTATGGAAGGGCAGCCAACGTGTCGGCCAAACGGTTGATCCCTTCTTCCAGTTTTTTGTTTACCAGCATTTTTATCATCATGCTCATATCGGCATCGAGGGTGAGGCGAAGTTTGGTTTCGTAGGCTGAAACCTGAAGAAGCTGAATCCAGAAGACAATGCTTACCGGCAAACTGCCGCTGCTGCTTACCTTAATCGTTTTATAGGGTTCGCGCTCAATTATACGAATTTCGGCCAAACCCATTCCGCTGATTTGGAAGCGGCAAGAATCGGCATCCGATTCGAAATTTGAGATATGAATCTGGGGAATTTGCTCCGTCATTTTTGATAAAAGCCCTTCGTTCACATATTTTGACAGGTTTTCGAAGTTCGACAGATAATTGAAAATAATTTCCTGATTGTTGGAAACTGTTTTAACATCGCTGACATATTTACTGCTCGCCATAGATCGTGTGTTTTGAAATAAAAATTCCCCTTTTCCACACAGAAAAGGGGAATTTTCGATTGATATTCAATGAATTATTTGCCCCAGCTTTCGGGTTGCTCACGCCATTTGTTCAATTTTTCAACTTCTTCGGGTTTCACGTCGCCGCTTTCCAAAGCCAGGTCGATTAAAACCTGATAACGGCTCAAAGCAGTCAGCTCCAGCCCGGCATCGGCGAAATTTTTGCGGGCATGTGGAAAATTATAGGTGAAAATAGCCAGCATACCCAGAACGTCGCCACCAAAATTGGTAATGGCCTCAGCGGCTTTCAGACTGCTGATCCCGGTTGAAACCAAATCTTCGATGATCACCACTTTTTGACCCGCTTTCATGTCGCCTTCAATCAGGTTTTCGAGGCCGTGATCTTTCGGTTTCGAACGCACGTAAATAAATGGCAGGCCCAATTCCTGAGCTACCAACATGCCGTGAGCGATTGCTCCGGTGGCAACTCCGGCAATGACCTCTGCCTGCGGATATTTGTCGCGGATGATTTTGCAAAACTGCTGCGCGATAAATGTCCGTTCTTCAGGATACGAAAGGATTTTGCGGTTATCGCAGTATATCGGCGCTTTCCAGCCCGAGGCCCAGGTAAACGGATTGTTGGGCTGCACTTTTATGGTGTTGATTTGAAGCAGTTTCTTTGTAACTTCGATTTGAATTTGTTCGATCATGATTATTTTCTTTTTACTAATAAAGTGCACAAATGTACAAAGTTTTTTTTAATGACTCCACATTGAAGCTGGACCTGAAAATTAAAAGATCATATAAAGGTAATTTTACCATATTGATCCAAGACAATGGGTATGAATTTGTAAATCAGTTTATTCGCGAGGTTGAGTCTGCACAAAATCCGACAGATTTTGTTCTTTTTTCGCCTGATGTTGACCAGGTCTGGAAACACTTCCGGAGTTATTTTACTGAAATCCCGGCAGCCGGTGGATTGGTCAGGAATTCAAGCGGAGAATTACTGTTTATCAGACGATTGGGCTTATGGGACCTGCCAAAAGGAAAAATTGAGAAAAGGGAAACCCCAGAATATGCGGCAGTCCGCGAAGTGGGTGAAGAGTGCGGTTTAAGCGGTCTTCAGGTTGTCAGCCAGCTCGATTCCACTTTTCACATTTACCGGTCGCCTTTCCTTTCGCTGCCCAAAAACCTGGTTTTAAAGGAAACCAACTGGTTTTTGATGGATTATTCGGGAGACGAAAAACCGCTTCCACAACTGGAGGAAGATATTGAGGCCGTGAGGTGGGTAAAACCTGATGAATTGGAGGAAGTAATGAAAAATACCTATGCAAGCCTGTGCGAATTTCTAAAAAAAAGCCTCCCCGAAATTTAAAGCCGGCTTAATTATTTTTTCTGCATTTCCCTGAAATAGTCACTTTTAAAAATTTGGCCAAGTTGCCGGTCGAGCCCGTCGATTGGGTTTGGTGCGGGCGAAAGCAATAATTTTCCGTCTTTGCCAATCAGGAACGAATTGGGAAACGTTTTCACCTTATAAGTTTCTTCCAGGTTATTTTCGGTAGTAGCAAAAATTCCAGGCCAGCCCCGGTCGTTTTTAAAGGCCTGATTTTTAGGGATCACATTAATTATAACCAACTTATCTTTATAATGCACAGCTATTTTTTTTAGGGCATCGAGGTGCTGGCAGCAAATCGTATTTTTCGGATCGGTAAATTGCAGGTAAATGTATGAGCCCAAATAATCTGAAAAACTGACCTTTTGTCCGTTCAGGTTTCTCAGGAGGATTGCGGGCGGAGTTGTTCCGCTGGCCAGATAGGTTAGCTTTGAACGGATCAGTTTTGCCGTTTCTTTTTCGTAGGCGCTCCAGCCGCCATTTTGCACTTGATCGAGCATTTTCAGGACCGAAGCTTTCTGAAACAGGTTGCTGTAATAGGCGTCTTTCAGCGATTTTAGCAAAACCCAGTGCGACAATTCAGCATTAAAATGAAGTTGTTTCTGAAAATATTCGTCCAACGGCTGCAACACTGAAGAATCAATCAGTTTTGTAACGGCAGTCTGGTGCAGGCTTGTGGTCAGGGTCATAAAATAATTCGAGAAGACCTGATCGAATAGGTTAGAATAGGCAGCCAGGTTGTACACCGGCTTGGTTGAACTAAAATACATTTTCATAAATTCGGCTGACCGGCCCCGATGCAGGGCAAACTCAAAGTTCGCAATCCTGAAAAGTTTGTGTTTTTCGAAGAACTGCTGGCTGGTCTTCGGAAATTCTTTATCCAGATTTTTCTTTACAGTATCGACCAGTGAAGCCGATTGGTTCACAAAAATCTGATCAAAATATTGATTCTCAGCGTTCGAATAGGCTTGTTCGAACTGCTGGATCCTGAAATTTAACTCGTCTTTTTCAGGGTTTGCGATTCCAAACCAAACCGGTTCGGGTTTTACAAACGGGTTTCGTTTTTGGGCTTCGGTCAAATTGCGTTTCGGTGGAAATATAATCTGGCAGGTTTTACCGGGCTCCAGATAAATCATGCCGCGGTAACCATCAAAATCAGCAAAACAGAAGCTGGTTTCGGCCAGTTCAGCTTCAAGCACAAAGGTGCCGTCGGCTTTCATCCGGATGGTTCCAATTTTTTCTTTTTCTTCTGAAATGAAATCGTGAAATACATACATTTCAATACTGTTTCCGGCATATTCCGGGGCTTTCCCAATTATTTTAACCGAAGCTGCAACCACTGGTTTAACCGAGAACAGCATTAATGACAGCAAAATGGAGCGTATAATTTTCTTTTTCACAACTGTTTTCAGGGATTGATGAAGTATCCGGGTTGAAATAACGAAAGAAGTGGGCTTAAATTACTTTTCAGGAACAAATTCTGAAATATCAAGAACTGCGGGCAGAAACATGCTGGCATCGCCGCCATGAAAGATAATATCGCGCACGATGGTTGAATTGATCGGGGTATGTTCGGGCATGGTGAGCAGGAAGACCGATTCGATCTTGGGGTACATTTTTTTATTTATTTGAGCGATTGCCCTTTCAAATTCAAAATCGGCCGAAGTTCGAAGTCCCCGAAGGATGTAATTGGCATTTACTTTTTTGCAAAAGTCAACCGTCAAACCTTCATGGGAGGTAACTTGTACTTTCGGTTCCTTTTCAAACACCTGGTTAATCCATTTCAGCCGCTTCTCAATCGGGAAAAACGGACGTTTATTGGAGTTGAACCCGATCATGATAATGATTTTGTCGAAAAGCGGGATGGCACGTTTTACGATACTTTCATGCCCGACAGTAAATGGATCAAACGACCCGGGAAAGATGGCAATCCGTTCCATGGTTTTGTTTTTACTGAATTATAGAGCCGTAAATATAGTGCTAATTCAAAAGAACCAACTTTGTTGGCAGGTTTAATTCGTTTTTCCTTTGCGCCGACGGCTCAGCAGAAAAATCAGGATCATGGCAATCGTTCCGATTAGAGCGCTGATTATTAGTTGACTGGGCTTGTCGATCTGATAGAATCCGATTTTTTGCAGGTCGGCCCAATAGGTGATGCTGATTAAAACCAGGCCGTTGTTAATCGCATGTCCCAAAATACACAAAAAGATGTTGCGGTTGCGTACCATCAGGATGCCCAGTAAAAGGCCAAGGATAAAAGTTGCCGGAAACTGCCAGGGATTGAGGTGGTAAAGCGCAAACAACAGCGCAGAAACAAAAACCGCTGTGAATTTCGAATAATTCCGCATCAGGCCGTGCATGATGACACCGCGGAAAATCAGTTCTTCGATAACCGGCGCCATTACCACAACCTTCAGGAAAGCCCCGTAAAAACCGAAATCGCTTTCAAATACTTTATTGAATAATTCCCAGAACCAGGGCGGCGGAGGCAAAATTTTGTCTAACCCATTGTTTACCGTGTCGAGCAGGGTTTGCGCGGCCCAAAGAAAAAACAGGACCGGAATAATAACCAGCATGTTGAAGAATTTTGTCGGGAAGAGATCGCTGAGCGGGACCTTGGCTTTCCGGTAGGCAAAATAAAATATAAACAGGCTGGATCCGAGGCCCAGCAATATTTTTTTGATCGGATTGTACAAATAATCCGTTCCGTGGTAATAATCGAGCAGGGCCAGCGGAAAATCTACCAGGGTTTGAATAAACGTATAAAGCACAATCAGATGGATTGCGCCCAGAATGGTCGGATAATATTTCGATTGTGGATCGTTCACAGGTTTCGGAATTTTGTATGCCGAATATAATCTACTTTCATGAGATAAAAAAGGATCGTTTCGGTTGACGTTTTGAATTTTTAAGGTGTTGCTTCTTCATTTCCGGGTTTCAGGCAAAATTCATTTTGTAATTGCCCGGCCATCCATTCCGATAGAATTTCCGACCCCTTGTCATTTAAATGACCGGCATCCATCCAGTAAGCAGACTCATTCAAAACCATTTGCGGTGGAATAAGCAATTTTGCAAAACGTTGATAGTATCCTGTGTATTTGGGACTTTTAAGCTTCGATCCAGATTCGGGCAGGTAAACAAAAACGAGCGATATATTTTTTTCTTTCAGAAGCCCGATCATTTTATTAAGATACGCCAAAGGAAATCTCATTTGAATTCTTTCCACATTTTCAAATGTTCTTTGTTTCAGTCTTTTTTGCCATGCGTTTTCATTTTCCTTCCAGTCATCTTCCGATACTTTTCGGGTGCTTGCTGCATAACCATAAAGTTCACCGTCAGGTTTTGGATCATTTTTCCTGAAGATATACTTTGCTTTAAAGCATTCGAGCCGGGCTGAAGCCCCATAAAAGAGGTCAGAAAAGTAATCGCGGTTGATGATTGTTGGTGTAAAAAATAAATCTTTGGTCCCGGCCAGATAAGGAAATATGTCGTGGCTGTTTTTCTCTTCGTCTTCGTGGACTTCAAGCACAATAATCTTTGGTGATTTATGCTGAAGCAGCATTTCAAGCAAAATGTATTCCAGGTTTCTTCCATAACGGCAATATCCCAAATTGGCAACATGAAAGCCTCCACCAAGCATTTCTTCTATCTTTCTTTCCTGAAAGGCATGAATGGTATGCGACGAACCAATGAAAGCAATGTCGATGGGTGTCGAATTTCGGTTTATGCGATCGTAAATCCAGGCTCCGTGGTTGTAACAATCGTTTTCGATAAAATGGTAGGCAAACTCTTTTGAGTAAGGCATCAGGAATAGCACCAGGAACGGAATGATTACCATACTAAAGAAAAGCGCTATTTTCAACAGGATTCGTTTCATGGGCTAAAATTGAAAATAGATGAATTGTGGCGCATTATTCAAAACTCCAAAAATCAGGATCATAAATACAAGAACAAAATAGGCGCCCCAACGCAGAATTATATTTTTCCCTCTGATCAGGCTGTCAAAATCGGACTTGTTTACTAGAATTTCGATCAGGATAAACAAAGGGAAACTCGCCAGGATAGAGATCAGGAATTCCCTGAACACATTGTTTTCAGTAAAGAGCAATCCTGTTTTGTGGATGAAATCAAAATTCAGTTGCTTGAAACCCGATAAAATGTACAGACTCTGTTCCAGTGAACCGGCGCGAAAGAATACCCAAATTACATTAACAAACAGAAACGTTGTGATATAGCCAATCCATGAAAAATTCTTCGTGAGCGATATTCGTTTCAGACCAAAATGTTCCGACACCAAAAGAAAGCCATGCAGAAATCCCCAGACGATAAACGTTAACGAGGCTCCATGCCACAATCCGGACAGCGTAAATGTAATCAGGATGTTAAAAATCCATCGGCCCTGCGAAACGTGGTTGCCACCGAGTGGGATATAAACGTAGTCGCGAAACCAGGTTGACAACGAAATGTGCCATCGCCGCCAAAAATCCCTGAAACTATTGGAGAAATAAGGTGTTTTGAAGTTTTGTGTCAGATCGAACCCCAAGAGGCGGGCCGATCCGATGGCAATGTCAGAATATCCGGAAAAGTCGCAATAAATCTGAAACCCAAACATGAAAGTTGCTGTCAGCAAAACAGTTCCATCAAATTTTTCCGGAGAATCATAAATGTGATCAACAAAATAGGCCAGCCGGTCGGCAATTACCATCTTTTTAAAAAGTCCATACAAAATATAGCGAAACCCCGAAACCAATTGGTCGCGTTTAAAAGTCCTTGCCTTCAGAAATTGGGGCAACAGGTCGGAAGCCCTTTGGATTGGCCCGGCTACCAATTGCGGAAAGAACGAAACGAAAGCCATGAACGATATGAAATTATTGGTGGGCTGAATTTTCCCCCGATAAATATCAATCGAATAGCTTAATGATTGAAAGGTGTAAAAGCTGATCCCAATTGGCAAGATTATGTGAAGCGTTTTCAGGTTTGGCTGAAGTCCAAAATGTACCATCAGGCTTGAAAAAGAGTCAACGAAAAAGTTGTAATACTTAAAGAAACCTAACATCCCCAAATTAATGAGCATACACAACCGAAGTATATGTAGCTTTTTCCTTTTGTCGGGTTGGTAAAAAATAGCCCTGCCTAAAAAGAAATCAACCGATGAACTAATGAAAATCAGGATTAAAAAGCGTACATCCCACCATCCGTAAAAGATGTAGCTTGCGATAAACAAAAATTGGTTTTGCCACCTGAAATTCTTCCTTAACAAAAACCAGTATAAGATAAAGGCAAAAGTAATGAAGTAAAAATAGGTGATTGAATTAAAAAGCATTGTCAGGATCAAAGAGTTCAAGCGAATATAAAATTTTTCTTTTGAACGAATACTGACAAGGGGTATTTTCTTTTTGAGCAATAAAGTGTTGAAATTAAATGAAAAAACTTCTCAAAGTATTTGATCGTTTGAAGAAAATGTACTTATTTTGCGCACTGTTTGAAAAATGTGAGATTCTGATTAAAAAAATAAGACAATGTCAAGAGTTTGTCAAGTAACCGGGAAAAAAGTGATGGTGGGGAACAATGTTTCGCACTCGAAGCGCAGAACAAAACGGAAGTTCCTTCCTAACCTGTTCAAAAAGAAGTTCTATCTACCTGAAGAAGATCGTTGGATTTCGTTAACTGTTTCAGCCAACGGCATCCGTACCATCAACAAAAACGGATTGAACGCTGCATTGAAAAGTGCAAAGGAAAAAGGTTTTATAACAACTATTTAAGCTTTAAGAGATGGCTAAGAAAGGTAATCGGATTCAGGTAATCATGGAATGTACCGAGCAAAAAACAAGCGGGGTTCCTGGAACTTCACGGTACATTACCACCAAAAACAGGAAAAATACTCCTGAACGTTTGGAAAAAAAGAAATACAACTCTAATTTAAAGCGAGTTACTGTACACCGCGAAATTAAATAACAAATAGTATGGCAAAGAAAGTAGTTGCATCATTACAAAAAGGTGCCGGTAAAGGATACGCCAAAGTAGTTAAAATGGTAAAATCAGAAAAAACCGGGGCTTATACATTTCAGGAAGAAATCGTTCAGAATGAAAATGTAAAGGAATATTTTAAGAAATAGGACAACTTTTCGCTATAGAAAAAAGCTTTCATCATTGGTGAAGGCTTTTTTTATTCAGTATAGTATTGTTTATATTACTAAATTGCTGCCCTTTAAATCGTGTTAATATGGGTATTTTCGGAATTTTTAACAACAAGAAAAAAGAAAGCCTCGACCTGGGGCTGGCAAAAACCAAAGAAAGTGTTTTTACGAAGATTAGCCGGGCCATCATTGGTAAAACCAAGGTTGATGATGAAGTACTGGATAATCTGGAAGAAATACTGATTTCGTCGGATGTTGGCGTTGATACGACCCTGAAAATCATCGAACGCATTGAAAAACGTGTTTCGGCCGATAAATATTTGGGGACTTCGGAGCTAAATTCCATGTTGAAAGAGGAAATTGCCAGCCTGCTTGAAGAAAACAACAGCAACGATGTTTCCGATTTTGAACTTCCGGCAAATGACGGACCCTACGTGATCATGGTCGTAGGTGTGAATGGCGTTGGGAAAACAACAACCATTGGAAAGCTGGCCAACCTGTTTAAACAGGAAGGCAAAAAAGTGGTTTTGGGTGCGGCCGATACATTCCGTGCCGCTGCAATCGACCAACTTCAGATTTGGGCCGACCGCGTGCAGGTTCCGTTGGTAAAACAGGCAATGGGAGCCGATCCGGCATCGGTGGCCTACGATACACTTTCGTCGGCCAAAGCACAGGGCGCCGATGTGGTAATTATCGATACAGCAGGCCGTTTGCACAATAAAATCAACCTGATGAACGAATTGAGCAAAATTAAATCGGTCATGAAAAAAGTTATGCCAAATGCCCCGCACGAAGTTTTACTTATCCTGGATGGTTCAACCGGGCAAAATGCTTTCGAACAGGCCAAACAATTTACCAAAGCTACTGAAGTTACGGCCCTCGCTCTTACAAAACTCGATGGAACAGCAAAAGGCGGTGTAGTAATTGGCATTTCCGATCAATTTAAAATCCCGGTAAAATACATCGGGATTGGCGAAAAAATGGACGATTTGCAAATCTTCAATCGTCGTGCTTTCGTTGAATCTCTATTTTCTTAGAAGCCCCTCTAAATCTCCCCTCCGGGGAGACTTTAAAAGCCCCATTCTCAAGCCCTGTGAGGTCTGACAGGCTTCCCCAAAAGGGAAAGGAGTTCTGGCACGGGGTGATTAATCATTAAAGAGAATAAAATGTCAAAAAACAATTCGCATACCGGTTCCCAAAAGCCCCCTCTCTCGGAGGGGGTTGGGGGAGGCTCCAAAAAAATAAACGTGGTGACTTTGGGTTGCTCGAAAAACCTGGTCGATTCTGAAGTTTTGCTGAACCAGCTTTCGATGGACGGTTTTGAGGTTGTGCACGACTCAAACGACAACGATTCTGACATTGTGGTGATCAACACCTGTGGTTTTATCCACGATGCAAAGGAAGAATCGGTGAATACCATTTTGCAGTTTGTCGATGCCAAAGGCCGCGGCGATATTGAAAAATTGTACGTGATGGGCTGCCTCTCGGAACGCTACAGAACCGATCTGGAAAAGGAAGTGCCGGAAGTTGACCAATATTTTGGCAAGTTCGACATGAAAGCGGTGGTTACGGAACTAAAGGCGACCTATCGTCCCGAATTTATTTACAAACGCAAAATTACCACCCCTTCCCATTTTGCTTACCTCAAGATTTCGGAAGGCTGCAACCGTGTTTGTGCTTTTTGTGCTATTCCGGGAATGACGGGTAAACATCGCTCCAAATCAATGGAAGATTTGGTAAAAGAAACCAAATATCTGGCGAAAAATGGGGTGAAAGAAATATTGCTGATTGCCCAGGATTTGTCGTACTACGGAATTGATCTCTACGGAAAGGGCATGTTGGCTGAACTTATTCAGAAAATAGCTGAAGTTAATGGCATTGAATGGATTCGCCTGCATTATTTGTATCCGACCAAATTTCCAATGGATATTCTGCCGTTGTTCAAATCGGTTCCGAAACTTTGCAAATACATTGATATTCCACTTCAGCACAGCTCAAACAATGTTTTGAAACACATGCTTCGCCATGTGACTATGGAAGAAACGGAAGCTTTGCTTCAGAAAATAAAAGAGGAAATTCCCGGGATTGCCATCCGCACAACCATGCTGGTTGGGCATCCGGGCGAAACTGAAGCAGATTTTGAACAACTCAAAAGTTTTGTAACCAAACACCGGTTCGACCGTCTGGGCGCATTCACTTATTCACACGAAGAAGGAACTTACGGGTACCAAAAATATTCCGACGATGTTCCGGACAATGTCAAACAGACCCGTGCCAATGAGCTGATGGGCATCCAACAGGGCATTTCAGCGCAATTGAATGCTGCCAGGGTCGGACAAACACTAAAAGTGATAATCGACCGCGAAGACCCCGAATTTTTCGTTGGGCGCACCGAGTTCGATTCGCCAGAAGTGGATGGCGAAGTGCTGATAAACAAAGAAATACCCTTGAAAAAAGGCCAGTTCTATTCGATTAAAATTACTGGTTCCGAAGAGTTTGATTTGTATGGGGAAGCGAATTCGGCATTCTAAAAATCACCAACCCTTTTTCAGTACATTTTTATAAAAAAGCCGTCCCCAATTGAATGAAGACGGCTTGCGGTATTTGATGTCAGTTAAATTTATTCTTCGCTCAGGAATTCGTCCACGTTCGCGGCGGCAATCTTACCAGCTTCAATGGCACGGACAACCAGGCTGGCGCCCGCTTCCACGTCGCCACAGGCAAATACCTTGCTTACCGAAGTTTGCTTTTGGGCATTTACTTTCACGTTTCCACGCACATCATACTCAAGGCCCAGTGAATCGAGCAGTCCGTTGTGAACCGGCTGGGTGAAACCCATTGAAAGCAAGACCAGATCTGCCTCAACAATTTCAGAAGATCCCGGTTTTTCGGTCATCACCCAACGGCCGGCTTCGTCTTTTCCCCATTCAACCGTAACTAGTTCAACCTGTTTTACCTGGCCTTCCTCACCTATAATCCGTTTGGTCGATAGACTCCAGCGGCGTTCACAGCCTTCGAGGTGCGAACTGGAGGTACGCAGTGTGTTGGGCCAGTATGGCCACGGATTGTTATCCGCACGGGTTTCGGCTGGCTTTGGCAAAATTTCAATCTGGGTCACATTTCTGGCTTTCTGGCGGGTAGAAGTTCCCACACAGTCGGAACCTGTGTCGCCACCGCCAATTACCAGTACTTTTTTATCTTTGGCATGAATGCTCAACTCTTCAGGAATATCTTCACCGGCAATTCGTTTGTTCGACTGCGAAAGGAATTCCATCGCAAAATGTACTCCTTTCAATTCGCGGCCTTCCACCGGCAGGTCGCGGGGTTGTTCGGCGCCATTGGCTAAAACAACCGCATCGAACTGTGCCAGCAATTCGTCGCCAGTAATATCAACGCCAACCGTTACATTTGGCCTGAAAGTGATTCCTTCATCGAGGAAAATCTGCAGACGACGGTCGATGATTGTTTTACTGAGTTTAAAATCAGGAATACCAAAGCGAAGCAGCCCGCCGATGGCACTGTTCTTTTCGAAAACAGTCACTTCGTGGCCGGCCTGGTTGAGTACGTCGGCAGCCGAAAGCCCGGCCGGACCTGAACCAATCACCGCAATTTTCTTTCCCGTTCTGATTTCAGGAATACGCGGGGTAACAAACCCCAGATTGAAGGCATGCTCAACGGTTGAAGCTTCGTTTTCGCGAATTGTAACGGCTTCCTCGTGAATGGCCAGCACACACGATTTTTCGCAAGGCGCGGGGCAAACACGTCCGGTAAATTCAGGAAAACTGTTGGTTGAGTGCAGAACTTCGTAGGCCCCTTTCCAGTCTTTCTGATAAATCAGGTCCTGCCATTCCGGAATTTTGCTTCCCACCGGACAGCCCCAGTGACAGAACGGGATTCCGCAATCCATGCAGCGCGAGGCCTGCTCAATGCGGTCCTGGTCGTCGAGGGTCTGTTCAACTTCCCCGTAATCGTAAATCCGGTCGTTTAGCGGACGGTAACCTGCTTCTTTCCGTCCTATTGTCATGAAACCTTTTGGATTTCCCATGGTAATGTATTTTTGAAGTGTCGGAGTGCCTAAAGTTCGAAGTGCCTAAAGTTTTAACCCGAAACTATTTTTATTTTGTTTTTATTCTAATAAATGATGAGTGCCGAAAATTTTTACTTCGAACTTTAGGCACTCCGAATTTCGAACTTCCTGTTATTCGTGCCGGGCCGGATCGTCTTCGGTGAGCTGAAGTTTTTTCTCCAGTTCGCGAAGCTTCAGTTCTTCCAGCACTTTTTTGTATTCGAACGGAATAACCTTCACAAATTTGGGCAGGTATTCGTCCCAGTTTGTCAGAATGGTTGCCGCCTTGGTGCTTTGCGTATAAAGCAAATGTTTGTTGATCATGTCCTGTAATTCAACGATGTCGGCCTTGTCTTCAACCGGGCCAAGTTCAACCAGTCCCTTGTTACAGAAATATTCGAAATCGCCTTCCTGATCGAGAACGTATGCGATACCTCCGCTCATTCCGGCTGCAAAGTTACGTCCGGTCGTTCCCAGCACAACCACGCGCCCACCGGTCATGTATTCGCAGCAATGGTCGCCGCTTCCTTCAATCACTGCTTTTGCGCCTGAATTGCGCACACAGAAACGCTCACCGGCCACCCCACGAATGTAGGCTTCTCCTGAAGTCGCACCATAGAACGAAGTGTTTCCGACAATGATATTTTCTTCCGGAGTAAAGGTTGAACCGACGGGCGGTACCACAATGATGCGGCCACCCGACAACCCCTTGCCAATGTAATCGTTGCTGTCGCCTTCGAGCCTGAAACTCACCCCTTTCACCAGGAAGGCACCAAAACTTTGCCCGGCAGTTCCGGAGAAATTAGCCATTATGGTATTGCTTGGCAAACCTTCTTCGCCGTAGCGTTTTGAAATTTCGCCCGACAACATGGCGCCGATGGTTCGGTCAACGTTACAGATCGGGTGCGAAAGCCAGACTTTTTCCTTGCTTTTGATGGCTTTGTTGGCCTCGCGGATCAGGGTATGGTCCAAATGTTCCTCGATCGATTTGATATTCGGGAATGTATTGCGGATATCGTGTTTTTTGGCTTCTTCGGGCATGTACAATAATTTGGAAAAATCCATTTTTTTCATTTTCCAGTTCTGTACATCCTTGTTTTGCTCCAATAAATCGGCACGGCCAACAATTTCGTCGAATGTGGTAACCCCAATTTGAGCCAGATGCTCGCGCACCTCTTCAGCAATAAACCGGAAGAAATTGATGACATATTCCGACCGTCCGATGAACCGTTTGCGCAACGTTTCGTCCTGGGTAGCAATACCGGCCGGGCAAGTATTCAGGTGGCATTTCCGCATCATGATACATCCCAGGGTGATCAATGCACCGGTGGCGAACCCGAATTCCTCACCGCCCAAAAGACCAAGAATGATAACATCGCGTCCGGTTTTTAGTTGTCCGTCAACCTGCACTTTTACGCGTCCGCGCAAGTTGTTCATCACCAGGGTTTGCTGTGTTTCAGCGATTCCAAGTTCAACAGGCAACCCGCCAAATTTGATTGAACTGGCCGGACTTGCACCGGTTCCGCCCTCGCTTCCGGCAATGATAATCAGGTCGGAAAAAGCTTTGGCTACCCCGGCGGCAATGGTCCCTACCCCATTTTCGGAAACCAGTTTTACCGAAACTTTCGCTTTGGGGTTGGTCACCTTCAGGTCGTAAATGAGCTGAGCCAAATCTTCGATGGAATAAATATCGTGATGCGGTGGCGGCGAAATCAGGGTGATCCCCGGCGTTGAATTCCGGAGTTTAGCGATAATCTGATTCACTTTAAACCCGGGGAGCTGACCTCCTTCACCCGGTTTTGCGCCTTGTGCAATTTTAATCTGTAATTCGTCGGCGTTCACCAGGTAATTGTTGGTTACTCCAAACCGGCCCGACGCCACCTGTTTTATTGAACTCCGTTTGTTGGTTTTGAAGCGTTCGGCATCTTCGCCACCTTCGCCGGTATTACTGCGTCCACCGATGCTATTCATGGCAACGGCGAGCGCTTCGTGGGCTTCCTTGCTAATCGACCCGTACGACATGGCTCCGGTCACAAACCGTTTCATAATGCTTTCGACCGGTTCAACCAGCGAAATATCAATCGGGTTTCGTTTGTATTTCAGGCAACCGCGGATAAACGTTGGCTTGGCATTTTCAGCATCCACTTTTTTGCTGAATTCCTTGTAAACGCTGTAATCGTTGGTGCGTGTGGCCCATTGCAGCAATCCGACCGTTTCGGGGTTCCAGGCATGGTGTTCGCCATATTTCCGGTAATGGTAAGTACCTGAGCTTTCGAACACAGGATTGTTTTGCTTTTTCTTGTTGTAGGCTTCTTTGTGGAAAAGCAGTGTTTCCTGACAAATTTCATCAAGCCCCATGCCCCCAAATTTGGAGGCCGTTCCAGCGAAATATTTGTCGATTACTTCCTCACTGATTCCCAAAGCTTCGAAAATCTGGCTTCCCTGGTAACTACGCAGGGTTGAAATCCCCATTTTCGACATGATTTTAAGCAAACCTTTGTCGATGGATTTAATGTAATTGTACCGGGCTTCAGAGTATTCCAGGTCAATCTGGCCATTTTCAACCAGGTCGTCGATTG
>JBBIHV010000064.1:0-12009 GCA_037446835.1 Sunxiuqinia sp.
GGCCAGGAAGTTGAGGAAATGACCCCTGAAAATGCCGAGCGCGCGCTGTACAGCGACATCCTGAACCTGTCGGTTGCGGCCAGCGAATATTCAGTCTTTAAAGCAGTTTTAAATCAGGTTACCCGCACCTTTGAAATCAGGGATTTGCTTTCAGATATTCTGAAAATCGACGACGTGAAGACCCAGTTGCTGAACGAAATATGTACCCGGGAAGGTGCGTTGGAGATTTTGCCCAAACTGATGGAGCAACCTGCTGTTGAACTGGCCCGTCAGCTCATCCAGGGCGTGTTTCTCGAACGGAACAACCTGACCCGTTACCTGAGCCAGGAACGCTTCAGCCTACGCCCACTGCATAATTTTCTGTTTACCCGCGATGCGTCCATGTCGTTCGGGAACGAAGTGCTGATTGGGAAAATGGCCAGTAAGGTGCGCGACCGCGAGGCGGTGATCATGAATGCCATTTTCAACAACCATCCTTTGCTCGAAACCACCACCATTAATCCCAATCAGGGAAATTCAGGATTCGACAACTCCGGAATCTCGATCGAGGGTGGCGATTTCCAGGTTGGACGAGAAGATGTCCTGGTCATTGGCACCGGAATACGCACCAGCACCCAGGGAATCGACTTTATTCTTGAAAACCTGAAGTCGAAAAAAGACGGGTTGCGCCACATCCTCATTCAGGAATTGCCCGATACCCCGGAATCGTTTATCCACCTCGACATGGTTTTCACTTTTCTGGATGTGGACGCCTGCATGGTTTACGAACCCCTGATCATGGGGACAAACCGGTTTCATACCATTCATATCCAGGTCGAAAACGGTCATGTGACCGACATCAGCGAACGAAAAAACCTGCCCAAAGCTTTGCAAAAACTTGGAATGGACCTGGAGCCGGTTCACTGTGGTGGCGGCGTTGACGAATGGGTTCAGGAACGCGAACAGTGGCACAGCGGAGCAAACTTCCTTGCATTTGCTCCGGGGAAAGTAATCGGGTACGAACGCAATGTTCATACCCTGGAACAGCTTGACCAGAAAGGGTTTCAGATTATTCCGGCGAAAGATTTGCTCAGCGGGACCTGTATCGTTCCGGAGGGGAAATGCGTGATAACCATTCCCGGATCGGAACTCGCCCGTGGTGGCGGAGGCGCCCGTTGTATGTCGATGCCCATCCGGAGGAAAAAAGTTTAAAAAGTTCGAAGTGCCTAAAATTCGGAGTGCCTAAAGTTAAAGGCGCACAACTCCAGGCACTTTAGGCACTCTAAATACTTTAGGCACTTATTTATGCGAAAACTTAAAAACTCGGAACTCGGGCGCCTGTCGGTTGACCAATACCGGGAAGTTGAAAAAACTCCGGTCACGGTGGTGTTGGATAATATCAGGAGCTGCAACAACATTGGTTCGGTATTCCGAACCTCGGATGCGTTGCTCATCGAGAAGGTTATTTTGTGCGGCATTACGGCTACTCCGCCGAACAAAGAAATTCACAAAACAGCTTTAGACGCCGAAATGTCGGTTCCCTGGGAATATTTTGAAGAAACTGAAACGGCGGTTTCAAAACTGAAAGAAGCCGGATACCAGGTTTTTGCCGTGGAACAGGTTGAAAACAGCATCCTGTTGCCCGATTTTACTCCGGACAAAGATGGAAAACTGGCTCTGGTTTTCGGCAACGAAGTGAAAGGAGTTCAGCAACCGGTGGTCGATCTGTGCGATGGCGCCATCGAAATTCCGCAATTCGGCACCAAACATTCCTTCAACATTTCGGTGAGCGCCGGAATCGTCTTGTGGGATTTGGTATTTAAACTCAGGAATCAGTAAGAACCCGGACCGAAGTCCCGGAAGCCGCTCCCTGAGTAGCGAAGCGTATCGAAGGGGGCAACGATCTTAAGGCCTTAAAAATACTTGATCGCCTTTAATTCAGTCATCAGCGAATCGCGGTGCATGGCGTACGATTTCATATTTGCCTGAGAAATGGGCTCGGTAGGCGGGGCTTTCACTTTAAGCGGATCAACCGGAGTCCCGTCAACGAAAACCCGAAAATCGAGGTGTGGCCCTGAAGCCAGGCCTGTCATGCCAACATACCCAATCAATTGTCCCTGATGGACCCTGACGCCTCTCGAAATTCCGTCGGCAAACCGGCTGAGGTGCATGTAGCTGGTTGTATATTCCGAATTGTGCTTAATTTTCAGGTAGTTCCCGCCGCCAGCAGGTTGGTAGCCTTTGTCAACAACGGTTCCGTCGCCGATTGAAACAACCGGTGTCCCTGTTGGCGCTGCATAATCGATGCCGTGGTGCGGGCGGTAAATCTTCAGCACCGGGTGGAACCTGCTTTCAGAAAACATGGAACTGATGCGGCTGAATTTGAGCGGGGCTTTCAGAAATGCCTTTTTCAAACTTTTTCCCAGATCGTCGAAATAGCTTTCCTCGTTGTCCTGGGTAAACCGGAAAGCATAAAAATCTTCGTTGGCATGGACGAACTGTGCGGCAAAAATACGCCCGATGCCGATTGATTTTCCGTTCACAAAGTTCTCCTCGTAAACCACGCGAAACTTGTCGCCTTTCTTGATGCCAAAGAAGTCGATGCTCCAGGCATAAATATCCGACAAGTCCATGGCCAGCATCGGATCGAGCGCCTGCTCTTTCATCGTATTCCAGAGCGAAGAATTGATCACTCCGCTGGCTGTTTTAATTTGTGTAATGATCGGCTTCTTTTCCTTGTAGATATTGAGGCTGTCGGTCAGTTGATAAACCACATAATTGACCGGGTCGATTTCGTAGATGAAGTAATCAACCTTCGACGAATCCTTCTTGTTCATGAAAAAGTAGTACGGATTGTTGACCTTGAATTTCCTGACATCGAACACCAGAACCGATTTTTTCGAAATCTCATCAATTTTTGTCATCGAAATTCCTTTTGCTGAAAGGATGGCCGACAAATTTTGCCCCGGCCTGATTTCGCCCGGAACGACTTTAAACGAATCGACCGGAAGCTTAAAGAGCATGACCGGCGCAGGTTTCACTACTTCCTTTTGCTTGGCCAGTTCCTTTTCTATGCGGATGGTTTCGTAATGATCGAAAATGTAATATGCGATTTGAAGTAAAAAGATAAAAACAGCGAACCAGATTAGGGCTTTAATCAGGCGGCGGTATTTTTGAAGGATATTATTTTTCATCTGTTTCGGTCGTTTCTGAACATTATAAACCGGGAAATCAAGTTGGGGCGTTTGATGTTTGGCCCACGGGTTTCAATCTCTGTCACTTCAAAAATAGTAAAATTAAGATGGCCTCAAAACCAAAATCCTCCTTGCCCCCAAGTTCCAAAGCAGGTTTGCCGGGCTGGCAGCACCCTAAAACCTTCGTTTTACCAGTTTTACAGCGGGGCAAAAAAACAATTAAAAAATGTTAACAGGCGGAAACCTGCCAGGTCAGCCTTTAATCTTGTCGAACCCTTCGCCATAAACACCCATGACACTTGCCATAGAGATAAAAGCATTCGGATCGATTTCCTTGATTTTCCGGAAAAGAATACTGGTTTCTTTTTTACGCACAATGGTCATCAAAACTTTAACGTCGTTTTGTGTGTACCAGCCTGTCCCGTTTAGAATGGTTACGCCTCGTCTCGATTCATTTATGAAATCGGCGATCTCTTCGTACTTGGGCGAGAAAATAAACATTTGCGCCGAAGCGTTCGAGCCGCTCAGGAAAGCGTCGATGGTATATGAAACCACCGCCATGGAAACAAAGCCATAAACCATTTTGTCGAGCGAATGAACCAGGAAATAAGATGAGCCGATGATAATCACATCGCAGTACATGATGATGCGGCCCGGGCTGATGTTGCGGTATTTGTTAATGATCATGGCAATGATGTCGGTCCCGCCGGTGCTGCCTCCACGCGAAAAAACGAGGCCGATGCCAACGCCGCCCATCATCCCGCCCAAAACGGCCGATAAAAAATTGTCCTGAATGATGTAGCCGGGAAACAAGCTCTGCGGAACGGCAAACAGCAAGGAAAGCACAACCATGCTGAAAACGGTTTTTATCCCGAAACTGGCGCCCAGGATTTTGAGCGCAATGGCAACCAAAAACACGTTGATTACAAAAAAAGTTATCCCGATCGGGATTTTGGTACTGTAAAAGATGACGGCAGCCAGCCCGCTGATGCCACCTCCGGTTATTTTTGCCGGAATCAGAAAAAGGTTCCACGACAGGACAAAAAGGACGAGCCCAATTAGCATAATCGAGTAATCCTGAATAACCGTCTGAATTTTTTGTTTTTTAGTCTGAACCATGTTTTGAAGTTTAATTGCCATGCAAATTAAAGATTTTAAATGGTGGCGCAAAACAACCTGCTTCCCAACAACTTTTTCATGTTAAAAATCAGGATAAAGCAAACTTAATGAAAAGATTACATCGAAAGGACTGGTTATTTTAATTGATACGGTGCCAAACATTTTCACTTTTGTCAAATGGCTTTTGCACCTAATCCTGGCTGAGTGGTTATTAGTTTGTTTTACAAAAAAAAATTAGTAGTTTCAGGACATTAAATACGATTCGTTTTTTATCATTTATATTGAATGACCAATCTATTTCAACGGGCTATTTTTCCTTGGTTTTTGTTGTGCCTTGTAAATTTAAGCTTTGCCCAACAGCCTAATTTTGAGTTCGGTACACTTAAATCCCTTGCTGGCATTACGAACAGCAACACTACCGCTATTGCTGAAGATTCGTTCGGTTTTCTTTGGATAGGGACCGAAGAAGGCTTGTTCCGTTTCGATGGGAAGAATGTTTTCCCTTATTTCCTGAATATTAACGATCCACAGTCATTGCCTTCAAACAGCATCAACCATCTGGTTGTCGATCGGGCCGACAATCTCTGGGTCAGCACATCGACCGGAATATGTAAGTACAACCGCGAATTCGACAACTTTTTGCGCATTTCCGACCAATCTGAAATGAAAGGATTTGAAAATTGCAACATCAAAATATTTGCCCTTGACAAGAACGGAAAGCTTTTTGTTGAATATAAAAAAACGATTTATGGATACGATCAAGGGCAGCAACGGTTTTCGAAAGTGGTAACCATCGAAAATGGAAAAATTTCCAGCATTGTTTTCGATGGCCAGAATAATATGTGGATCGCTTCAAAAATGAACGGAGGTTTATTTTGTTTCGACCAGGAGAAACAGCAACTTAAAACTTTTCTGAATAACCCTTCCGACAACCAATCCATTTCGATCAATGAAATTAACTGTTTGGTTATAAACGGCCAAACACTCTGGATTGGGACTTCAGGAAAAGGGATTGATGCCTACGACCTGAAAACAAAAAAATTTCAGCATTATGTTTTCTCGAAAAATCTGGAAAACTATATCAATTCGATTTACGTCAGCCCATCAAAAAAAGTGTGGGTATGTACCTTTAGCTGCCTGAAGCTATTTAACCCTTCGAGAAATATTTTCTGGGATTATTATTACGATCCCGAAAACCCACACGCTGTGGCAAAAAGTTTACAGGGTTTTTATGAAGACCGTGAAGGCAATTACTGGACCATCCATTCCATTGGTGGGGTCAGGATTGCCAGGAACAACAATAAATTTAGCCACATTGAAGGAAATGCCTGGGTCTTTTGGACGACATCCGAAAAAATCATCACGGCCCTCGCCTACGATAGCCTCGGACGGTTGTGGATCGGCAATTATTACAATGGCATCGACATTTTTAATTGGCAAAAACGCCAGACAATCAGGCTGAAACATGATCCAAACAACCCCAGAAGTATTGCTGAAGGAACTATTTTTTCGATCTTTTGCGACTCGAAAAAACAAACATGGGTTGGAAGCTATCTGGGTGGGCTTCAGAAATACAACTCAAAGGCCAATGATTTTGAGTCGTACCGGCACAATCCTGATGATACGCTTTCAATAGCCATGAATGATGTGAGGTCGATTGCCGAAGAGCGTAACGGAGACTTGTGGCTGGCTATTCAGGGAGAGGGGGTTGACCGTTTCGATATAAAAACACACACGTTCAAACATTATACACCCAAAAACAATCTCCTCAATAACGAACTTACTTTTCAGGTTTTGGTTGACTCGCGCGACAACCTGTGGGTTGCAACGGCCTTGGGGCTTGGGTTTCTTGCCAAAGGAAAACAAATCTTCAAGAATTACTTGTATAACCCAAAAGATACAACAACCCTCAGCAACAGTGAAATACACACGGTTTACGAAGATAAGCTGCACAACATCTGGGTTGGGACGAACGACGGCCTGAACAAGTTTAATTACGAAACCCAAACCTTTTCACGATATTCGGCTGGCTTGCAAAACAAACATATTGCCAGTATCATCAGCGACAATAATAACAACATTTGGGTATCAACCAGCGCCGGGATTTCAATGTTTGACCCGCTAACCCTGAAATTTACCAATTACGACCAAAATTACGGCCTGTTGTCGAAAGTATTTATCGACCGTTCGTGCCTCAAAGACAATCCCGGCACCCTGTTTTTCGGTGGATCGCAAGGCTTCGATATGTTTAATCCCGTCAATCTGAAGCCCGAAACACGAAAACCAACAGTCTATCTGACCGATTTTAGGCTATTCAATAAAAGCATTTCATTTAGGAGCAATAACCGGATAATCGATCGGTACATTGGTGAGGCAAAAAAAATTAACCTGAACTACGACGAAAACGCCATTGATATTTTTTACCAGGGTATTAACCTAACCGAAGCCGACAACATTGTTTATACCTACAAACTGGATGGGGTCGATCATGCCTGGGTTTACGCCGGGGGGAAAAGGGACGCCAACTACATCAATTTGGGTCCCGGAAAATATACATTCCGGGTCAAAGCAAAATTCGAAAATGGCGAATGGAACCCAACGGAGACCAGGATCGAACTGAACGTTTTGCCGGCCTGGTGGATGACATTCTGGTTTAAAGCGCTGTTAACCTTACTGATACTAACCGCTCCCGTGTTGTTTTTTTATTTCAGGATTAAACTGCTGCGTATCCAGAAAGAAAAACTGGCCCTTTTAGTGAACGAACGGACCGAAGAAATTTTTCAGAAGAACGAATTGCTTGAAAATCAGGCGTTGCAACTTGAGAACAGCAATGCGCAACTGAAAAAACTGAACGCTACAAAGAACAAGCTTTTTTCGTTGATTTCGCACGACCTTCGGAGCCCGTTCCATACCATCCTTGGTTTTCAGAGCCTGCTGGTTAGTAAATACAACGACTTTTCGAATGCCGAGCGCCGTAGCATGATCAATAAAATGTATTCGAAAACGAACCAGGTTTACCACCTGGTCGAGAATCTTCTGAACTGGTCGAGGGTTCAAACCAATGGTATCCAGCCCAATCCTTCCAGGTTTCTCCTGAAAGAACTGATCCTGAAAAAATTTGAAATTTATCGTGCAATAGCCGAAGAAAAGGGCATTTCAATTCAACTTCAACTGCCCGATGGGTTCTTTGTGTATGCCGACATGTCACTTTTGGAAACCATAATCAGGAACCTGATAAACAATGCAATTAAATTTACCAGATCGGGTGGCACAATCCTGATTACTACCGGCCAGATCGGCAATGAAGTCACAATCTCGGTCATCGACACGGGTATTGGAATGACACAGGGACAGATTGATTCCCTGTTCGTTTTCGACCAATCAGAATCGATCCCGGGAACCGACGGTGAAAAAGGTTCGGGCCTGGGCCTCATGCTTTGTAAGGAATTTGTTGAAAAGAGCAACGGGACGATGACCATTGACAGTACACCGGGCAAGGGCAGCACTTTTACAATTGTACTTCCGGCAGAACCAGGGACCTAATTTCTGCTAATAAATGTTAATTTATTCCAATAGTTGAAACCAAGCAGCTTTGTTTAACGTAACTCATACTGACTTTGCAAATTATATTTTTTTGGACTTATTTGGGTTGATTGGTTTTTGGTGAAAAGCAAAGTTCGTAAGGTAATTTTAGTTGTTTGTTTAGTGAAAAGCGGTGGCTACACACCGCTTTTCATTTTTTATAAGTTATCGACTTCAATAACTGCCTGCAATTTTTCATCCGGACCAGTAATCAGGTTAGTAATTTCGTATTCCAGCTTCAAAACAGCCTGATCTTTTATTTCGTTTGATGTTCCGATCACTTCAATCAAGGTTGTCCGGTGCGCTTTCAAAACCACTTCTTTTTGATAATTATAACCTACTGCAGTCTTTTTCCCGATTAACCTGAAATCAATATCCGAATTGTTATGGATTTGGAGGAATTTTGATTCGTGGTTCTTCAGGCCAAGAAATTTGTTGACTACCTTGATTGAGGCCTGAAAAATAGGTTCCAGAAATTTTTGGTCGCCCAACAGTTTATCATCAAAATAAATGGCTGTACGCTGATTTTGAAGCGCATACCGAACCGCGTCAGCCTTGCGCTCGGTGGCAAATACCAGGGTTACCGGACGGAATACGGAATCCGGGTCATAAGAACGTTCAATTGGGCCGTGCACATTTGAATTGGCCAGGAGAGTCAGCCTTTTTTTTCGGGCCCATTTATATGCTTCCGGATAAAATTCGTGACCGTCGTAAATTTCAATACCTCCTGGCAACCCGGATTTGAGCATTTGAGAGAACTTGCCCCACCAGGTTGATTTTTCGGGTTGACGAGTGTCTATTCCCGGATGGTCCCAGAAAATAAAAGCACCCTGGTCTTTGGCTTCCTGAAAGGCATCCAGCCAATTTTCGCGCTCAAGCAGGTTGGCATTTTTAATGAAAATGGCATCGAAATGGCCGGGCAGCATCTTGAAACTTAGTTCGGCACCCCGGATGAGAATAATTCCACGCTGTTCGGCCAGTGGCCGGGCTATTTCGAACGACTGGTTATGGTCAGCTCCGGGTTTTGCCACGTGAGGCAGGGATTCAACCTGATCTGTAATTGCCAGAACATCAAGCCCTTGCTCCCAGGCTTCGGAAACCCGGTCGGTAGGCCATATCTCACCTTCAGAAAAAACCGTTTTTACATGGAAATCGCATTTCAGGGTAAGGTAGCCCGGAATATCCGGAATGTCAATTTCCTTTCTGTACTGTGCCTGAAGCTCAGGAAAACAGAGAAATATAAATATGGTGGTGACGAAGAACCGGCGCACTTTAATAGAATTGACTCATTATAAATAAAGAAGTTTTGACAAACCGCTAACAAAATGATTGAAGCTTTTTGACCTATTCGTCTGAATATCCATAAACTTTACAATTTCCCGCGAAGCATGGGATTTAGTAAAATTTGGTGTTAATAATTCTAATTCATTTGAGCCAAATACAAGATCAGGATTTCTGAACTTTGCCTTTCCCACAAACCTAGTAGCTTTTGTTTCTGGATACAGTTTCTCAATTGCTTTCAAATCGCCCAGATACCAATTTTCTAATTCCCGACATGCAATTCTAACGACGATAGGTATTGTTACTATTGATTGGCAAAGACTCAAGAGTTCATTTTTTAGTGTCACGCAATCACTTGAGTCTTGATCTTGGATTATTAAGACTCTTACAGGATTCCGATATCTAGAATAAGCTTGTAATTTGCGAGGAATAGATTTCCTGAGATGTGATTTCCCTTCATGTGGATGAATAAAGCAATTAATATCAAGTTGATATTCTTCAGGCAATAAAATTGGTAACAATTGCCTTAGAAAATTTTCCATTGAAGGCTCTTCTGTCAATATTTCAATTTGTCCATTCATCTTTTATCTTGGATTACTACCTTTGAAATAATTTTCTTTCCAAAGGTAACCGAGCTTATCACCTTCTTCATATAAACTGATTATCTCCTTGTGGTTTGATGCCCTTTCAATTTCGGTGTATCCCTCTTTTTTTAAGAGCCAAAAAACCTCATCAGGTTTCGCACCATTTATTAAATCGGGTGAATGGGATGATATGAAGACTTGTCCTCCTTTTTTTGCATATATTTTAAATTCATCTAATAGTTCGATTAACAAACTCGGATACAATTGATTTTCAGGCTCCTCTATACAAAGAAGCGGGTGGGGGTCAGGATCATTTAAGAGGACCAAATAGGCAAACATCTTAATTGTCCCATCAGACACATAATTCGCTATAAAAGGATCTTTGAATGAACCATCCTGAAATCGCAGCACAATTCTCCCATCGACAGTTGGCTCTGCAGAAATCGAGGTGACGCCCGGCACTCTCCTTTTCATCTTCTGAAGTATTTCTTCAAAGATATCATTGCGACTTTCAAAAATGTACTGTGCCACTAGTGGTAAGTTTTCGCCCGTAGGTGATAGGTGCTCCGCATATCCTGCTTCTCGGCTTGGCCTTGCTTCAGAAATGTGAAAATCGGAAACATGCCAGTTCTCAATAAAACTGCGAAACGCATTTGCTGCCTTAAACCGATCAAATTGCCCAAGCCCTTTTATGGCTAAAATATCTGGAGAGCCTAACTTCTGTTCCTCTCTATCCAATTCTTCATCGGGTTTATCAAAATCTTCTTCATTTGTAATTGCATAACCCGAACCTCGAGAAAAATCCAAAAAATGATAAGGAGAACCATAAGCTCCTCTTTTATATCTCAAAATTTCTCTCTCAATGATTGGTTTACCTTTTTCTTCCCCTATTTCCAATCGATAAGTAACCAATCGATCTTTATTTGCAATTTTAAGCCGAAACTGTAGCTCAAATTCAATTAGACCAACTTGTCCCCTACTAATTACTTCTTTAAAACCGCCTCTCTTAACTAATGCTTGTCGAATGTTATTTTTTAAAGAATCACTCAAAAAACCAAAAGCATCAAAAAGAGTGGTCTTACCGGTACCGTTTGCTCCAACAAAAATTGCCAGTTCTGGCAGATTATTCAACTCTAAATTTTGAAAAACTTTAAAATTTTTAAGTTTTATGCTTTCTATTCTCATGATTAGGATAATTTTTGTAAATATAATAAAAAGTGTCTAGGGATAAGTATATAGCTTGATTAGTGGATACTGAATTAATCGTGCTGCAATTAGTCTTTAATTGCTAAATTTCTCGAAACTTTTTAAATATTTAATGAAAGTCTTGGTCGTTTTCAGTAAAAAATAAAATACATTTGTGTCGTTATTTCAGATTTAAATCCTGTACCATGAGTTTTTCTCCGGTAAATTATCCTGAATTGAGCGATCTGAATATGGTCGAACAAAAAAACATTTCCCAGAAACGAAAGATTATCAAGCATTTGTTTCTTTACGGAGCAATGACAAATACCGAGATTGGAAAGTTTGTCAAACTGAGTACTCCAAAAATTATCAGTTTACTGAATGAATTGAAGAACGACGGATTTGTTGAGGAGCTTGGGCAGGCAAATTCAAGCGGCGGAAGGCGGCCGAACCTTTATGGAAACAAGGATGACGCGTTTTATATTGTTGGCATTTCAATCAACATTTATAAAACTTCGGTATCCATCTTCAATGCAAAAAATCAAAAAGTTATTGGCGAACAAATTCTTTCACTTACCATTTCGCATGGGCTTTCCATTATTGATCCGATTGTTGAATTTACCGAAAATATTATTCGCGAAAACCAGGTTCCCCGCGACAAAATACTTGGGATTGGTATTGAAATGCCCGGCATGGTCGATTCCGAAACCGGAATAAACAAAACCTACATGGTATCCGACCGTCCGTTGGCTGAAGTTTTTCAGGAAAAATTCGGATTGGAAGTTTTGATCGAAAACGATGCGAAGACCCGCGCTTTTGCCGAATTGCGGTTTGGCCTGGCTCGTTCGAAACGGAACGTACTGGTTATTCATCTCGATTGGGGAATTGGTCTGGGAATTATTGTAAATGGCAAGCTGTACAAAGGTCGCGATGGTTTTGCCGGCGAGTTTGGCCATTTGCCCATGGTCGATAACGGAATTTTGTGCAAGTGCGGGAAGCAGGGTTGCCTGGAGACGATTGCCTCAGGAACAGCCATTGTGCGCATGGCCCGCGAGGGAATGAAAGCCGGACGATCATCCTTTCTG
>JBBIHV010000064.1:12109-20820 GCA_037446835.1 Sunxiuqinia sp.
ATGAAATTGAAATCCGGATTTCGGAACTGGGCAGTCAGGCCGGAATACAGGGAGTTGCCTGCCTCTTGCTCGAACACATCATGGATAAAAACTGAAATCAGGAGAAATAGGAAACGTATCTTAAGCAACAAAAGATTCTCAAAAAAAAAACAAAATGAATACAAATCATTTCAGTCGGGTTGAAAGAATGTTTCTGCAACAAGCAGGAATTGATCGGGTTAGTACGAAAATGCCATATATCACGGTAGCAAACTTTCCCAAACTGGGGATGCTGGCCTCACTCCGCTTCCTCGAATGGGTTTCCCAAAACCCGGAAGGGGTAGTTAGCCTTCCAACCGGGAAAACTTCCGAATATTTTATCAAATACACACATTTCTTTCTCGAAAACTGGGACAGTAAAAAAGGCCAGGAGTTGCTGGGCGCTTATGGACTTTCAGGAGTTAAAAAGCCCGATTTGAGCGGACTTCAGTTTGTGCAGATGGATGAATTTTACCCGATCGCCTCGGTACAGCACAACAGTTCATACAACTACGTCGAAAAATATTACATCAACGGATTTGGGCTCGATCCTGCCAAGGCCTTGCTGATCAATTCGGATGAAATTATTTTGGATGAAGGCAAAACCTATCAGGAAGTATTTCCCAATCTGCGGATTGATTTGTCGCTGAGGTACCGCGACGCCAAATCGCCCCTGGAACGCCTGCAACAAAAATCGATTTTCAGGATTGACGATTGGTGTTCAGAATTTGAACAAAAAATCAGGGAAAAGGATGGCATTGGATTTTTCCTGGCCAGTATTGGTCCCGACGGCCACATCGCGTTCAATACCCGAGGCACCGATCATTTCTCAACCACGCGCCTCACCGCAACCAATTTCGAAACGCAGGCCGTTGCCGCCGGAGACCTGGGCGGAATAGACGTTTCGCGCAACCGCCTGGTCATTACCATCGGTCTCGAAACAATTACGTTCAATCCAAATTCGGTCTCCATTATTTTTGCAGCTGGCGAAGCGAAAGCCGATGTCATTAAAGATGCGCTCGAAAATGAGCCTTCGAACCAATACCCGGCAAGTTGCTTGCACAAATTGCCAAACAGCCGCTTTTACCTCACCAATGGCGCCGCGGTGAAACTGACCGACAGCATTGACAAATATTACCAGACCGGCGAATGGACGCATCAGAAAACCGAGCGCGCCGTGATCGACCTTTGCCCGAAGATCAATAAATTTGGTCCGAAAATAACTTTGGACGAATTAAAAGCCGACAAATATTGCCGCCTGATCCCAAATCTGGACGAAAATACGGTCCAGTCGGTCATCGACTCCATCACAGCCAAGCTCAATAAAGGAATGGAACGCGAGTCGAACCAGGTATTTTACCACACCGGCCCGCACCACGACGACATCATGCTTGGAATCATGCCCCACACCAACCGGCAGTTGCGCGATGCCAGCAACGAGTTCCATTTTTCGGTACTGACTTCAGGATTTACAGCGGTTGTCAATCAGTACGTCATCGATTTGATGAACGAAACGCTCAACCTGATCAGTCAAGGCAAAATTGAAATGATTAAATTCCCCGACTTTTTTGAGGACGGGTACAAATACAAGTGGGACAAAGACATATACCATTATCTCGACAATGTGGCCGCCAATAACGACGAGGAAAAGCGCCGCGGGGTTTGTCACCGGGTGGTACGTGCCATTGTTGAAATTTGGGGTGTAAAGAACGAGGAACAACTGGTGAGCACCATCATCGGGATTCTGGACAACCTGAAAAACAGTTACGACGGAAGCAAAAATCCGCGCGAAATCCAGAAACTGAAAGGAATGATCCGCGAAATGGAGGAAGAACTGGTTTGGGCGCATTTTGGCGTGCTGGTTAAAAATGTACATCACCTTCGGCTCGGATTTTACCAGGGCGATATTTTTACCGAACAACCAGATTTTAACCGCGATGTGCTGCCAATCCTGAACGAATTCAGAAAATACAAGCCGACCGTGATCAGTTTGGCGATGGATCCGGAAGGCAGCGGACCGGATACACACTACAAAGTGCTGAAAGCCATTGCGGCCGCTGTGAGGGAATGGAAAAAAGAAGAAGACTTGACGAAATTGCGGGTGATTGGGTACCGCAATGTGTGGTTCCGCTACCATCCGGCAGATACTGAGGTAATTGCGCCTGTTTCAATCAATGCGCTTTCGATACTCGATTCGTCGTTCTCGCAATGTTACCTGAGCCAGGTAAACGCCCCGTTCCCCAGTTACCAGCTCGATGGCAAATTCAGCGAGCTCACGCAGCGGGTTTGGGTCGAACAACTCAAGCAAATTCAGTTCCTTCTGGGCAAAAACTTCTTTTATCAGCACGAACGTCCGTTGGTAAGGGCCACGCACGGACTGATCTATTTCAGGGAATTGCGAGTTGACGACTTCCTGAAACAAGCCGAAGATCTTGAAAAATCGATGGAAGGATTTGGAATTAACGCCTAAAAATTCCTGAAACAGCCAAAAGTTAACTTTTCGGGGGGCGGAATACTTCGAAGCACTTCTGTTAATGATCGGCCTTTTGCAGTTCAAATTCAGGCATCAATTTTTATCAATTTTGGTTTAGGTTAGTTGTGATAAAGTACCCGTCAAATCAGAAAGTACGAAGTTCAAAAAAGACTATGGGATTGAAATTGGGCCCTGAAAACCTTTCTCTTTTGCCTTTTCCAGATAGTATTTCTCCCCGGAAGGGTTATTTTTCAAATGAGCCAGGACCGCTGAATAGTAAAATTGATCGGGATTCTCAGGTTCCAGCAACCGATACACAGGAACAATTTGTTCGAGGACGGCAACTTCTTTCTGACTCGTGGCGCGACTGCACATCGAGTAGCAGACCACGCCAAGAAATCCTTTAATCCGGTGGTAAACCAGGTTTTTCTGCTGGTCCTTTTCCGTAGTGAGTTTCGTATTCAATACCTGAATTTCCTTTCCCCACCAGGCCGGATTTTTTTCCTGAAGCGCTTTATAGTATTGGTCGCGAATGGATAACTCAAGACGGAGATTCGCGACAAGATTGTCCCTTTGCTGAACAAAGGCTTCTTGTGTCAACAAATTTTCATAACGGGAACGAAATGGGCCAAACGATTCGAATGTACTGGAAATGGATAGGTTCCGTGCCAGTAACATGGCATTCAGTTCATCTTTTGATTGTGTTAACGAGTTTAGCTTTGCGGTTTGTTCAGCAATATATGACTTCAGAAGTAAGTTCGTATTCAGGCTGGTTTTGTTTTCTCCTGAAGACATCCGCAAATAACCGGTTGCCTTTGCCAATAAGCCTGATTCGGGCCAGGAATGCGAGGCTTTTGTAGTTTCGATACACAGATTTTGTGGAATATTGGCAGGATTGATGATGTATTGTGCCGCCTCGATAAAGTTAAAATCATCCATTCCAACAATTGCCCAAATCGGGCAACTGATTGCCTTGATCTGCTCAGGGTCAGCAAGCGCACCGCAGGCAATTACACCATTTGCATGTCGGCTCACGGCATAATCGAGCGACATTCGTGCCCCACCTGAAAAGCCACCCAAATATAGCGTTTTGTCAACCGCATATTTGCTTCGGGCATCTGCAATCAACTCGTCGAGCAATTGAAGATAGCCGGGAACATTGTTTTTAATCAGGTTTGAAGCAATCAAAACCATCGGATAGGTTTGTGCTGCCGCTTTAAACTGTTTGATGGCCAGCTTCCCGTCGCCATGAGGATCGATCACAACCATAAGTGGCAGGGTTTTACACGATGGGGCCACCGACGGAACAAACACCTGATAGGTATGTGATAAATGGTTCTGGCATCGGTCGGTTTTGTAAATTTCTTTCTGTTTTTCAGCCAAATGATCGGGAAAGTTGGCAAATACAGGACATGAAAAAAAGAATGCAAACAGCAATAACCATGCAGTACGAAATGCAGTCATGATCTGAGAATTGAGTTGATGTTTCAAATATCAGGAAAAGAAGCCATTTCTGTTCCTGGGTTGGGGTAGGGTTGAATCTGCATCAAACTCAGGAAACAACCTGAAAAAGCACCCTCGAAACGAATTGTAAGTGATTGTCAGAAATAAAAAAGGGATCCTGTCTTTTAATTTGAACGGATCTCATTTTTTTTATCAGGAAATCAACATCCTGATATCCTGAATGATCGTTTGTGCGAGCCGGTCGGCATCGGCCATCGAAGGCGCTTCGGCGTAAATGCGGATAATGGCTTCGGTGTTCGATTTGCGGAGATGCACCCATCGGTCAGCAAAATCAATCTTCACGCCATCAATATCGGTCACCTGTTCGTGCTGGTATTTTTCCTTCATTTTTACCAGGATTCCATCCACATCAATTTCAGGGGTCAGCTCAATTTTATTTTTCGAAATGAAATAATCGGGATAGGTTCTGCGCAATTCCGAACATTTTAATCCTGATTTGGCTAACAGGCTTAAAAACAGTGCAATGCCAACCAGCGAATCGCGTCCGTAATGCGAGGCAGGATAGATGATTCCGCCGTTCCCTTCGCCACCGATTACTGCATTTGTGGCTTTCATTTTGGCCACCACGTTCACTTCGCCAACTGCGGCAGCCGAATACTTTCCGCCGTGTTTCTCGGTAATATCGCGCAAAGCCCGCGACGAGGACAGGTTTGAAACCGTATTCCCGGGAGTCTGGCCCAACACATAATCGGCGATGGAAACCAGCGAATATTCTTCATTAAACATCGATCCGTCTTCGCTGATAATGGCCAGCCGATCCACATCCGGATCGACCACAAAACCAACATCGACCGAATTATTCCGGATGATCTCAGCCGTTTCGACCAGGTTTTCGGGCAGTGGCTCTGGGGTATGGGCAAACCTTCCGGTGGCTTCGCAGTTGATTTCGACAATTTCTACCACGCCCAATGTTTTCAGCAAGGCTGGTATCACAATTCCACCTACCGAATTTACCGCGTCGATGGCCACCTTAAATTTGGCTTTTCGAATAGCCTGAACATCAACCAAATCCAGGTCGAGAACCTGTTGAATGTGAATGTCGGAATAATTTTTTGTGAAAACTTCCCCCAAGTCATCGACTTCGGCAAAATTGTACGACTCGTTTTCTGCAATTTTCAGGACCTGTGCACCTTCGGCTGCATTCAGAAATTCGCCATCCTGATTGAGCAATTTCAAGGCATTCCACTGTTTCGGGTTGTGACTGGCCGTGAGGATGATCCCGCCCTGCGCCTGTTCTTCTTTCACCGCAATTTCGGTAGTTGGGGTGGTGGCCATTCCCAAATCGACGACCATGCAGCCCATTCCTGAAAGCGTTGCCACAACCAGCGATTGGACCATCGGCCCCGAAATCCGGGCATCGCGCCCAACCACAATTGTTGTGGATTGCCCAACATGCTGCTGTTTGGCCCATTCGGCATAAGCCGCCGTATATTTTACCACGTCGAGCGGACTTAAACCCTCGCCGGGTTTTCCGCCAATCGTTCCGCGAATGCCTGATATTGATTTGATTAAGGTCATATTGTATAAGTTTCAGTGTTGTACGATGTGAAAACCAACCGTTTAAAGTCAGTCTGACAAATATAAGGAGTTCGTTGCGGAAAATTTATTCGAATCTGGAAAGATTGGGAGAAGGGAGATAAAACTTTTGAATACTGATTTTCCGCGTACCGAGTAGGAGGGTGACTGTTAAAAAGGGCGTCGGATCTCACCCCACGCCCTTTAAAGTTTTCTAAGCCAGGCCAAAGCCTAAGTAAAAAAACCAAACAAACTTATGAAAAAAAGTTCCGCAATATGCTTATAGAACAGTTCAGAAAAGAAAAACCCTTATTTGAATTTTGGCATTTTCCCCTGAAAAATTGGTTTTTAACTTCTTTTAACAAAACTAATCGTTCACAAGTGTGAGGGTGGCATCCAGTCACCTGCTCACAAACCGACGAAGGGTTTGTTTCCGCTTCGGTTTTCTTCAGTTATTCAGCCTTGTCCTTTATGTTTGATTATGAGGAACTAATGACTTTTTCGCTGAATATTTCAACCCCGCGAACTGCTCTTCCAATACTTTGATTTTTGCTTTGGCATCAGGTGTCTCGATTTTTACCGCGTTTATTCGGCAATTACAAATCGCCGCACAATTTTTTGTTCTTCCCCTGCGGGGAGGTTAGGAGGGGCTTTATTTCAACCCCGCGAACTGCTCTTCCAATACTTTGATTTTTGCTTCAGCATCGGCCTGTTTGGCGCGTTCAACGGCCACAACAGCTTCAGGAGCACTGCTGACAAAACGTTCGTTGCCCAGCTTTTTCAATACTGAATTCAGGAAGCCTTTGGTATAATCCAGTTCTGCCTGAAGTTTTTTCAGTTCTTCTTCCACGTCAATCGTTTCACCCATCGGGACAAAGAAGGTGGTAGATTTTACCAGAAATGATGCTGCCAGCTTCACTTCTTCGGTAACCACATTTAAGGCTGAAAGATTACCCATTTTCACCAGCACGCTGTTGAATTCAGGAGCAAAACCCTTGTCACCAGCCATCACAACCAGTTCGAGCTGATCTTTGTTCGGGATGTTGTTTTTGGTGCGGATGGTGCGAATTCCGGCAATCGCTTCTTTCACATCTTCAAACTGTGCAATCATGGTTTCATCGTAGCCAGTTGATTTCGGCCAGGAACTGGCCATGATGCTATCACCTTTCTGACGGTCTTTCAGCAACTGCCATATTTCTTCGCTCACGAAAGGCATAAACGGATGCAAAAAGCGCAATACTTCGTCGAAAATATCGATCAACTCCTGGTATGTTTTTCCGTCGATTGGCTGCTGGTAGGCAGGTTTCACCATTTCGAGCAACCATCCCGAGAACTCGTCGCGAACGGTTGTATAAACGCTCATCAACGCATCCGAAATGCGGAATTTGTCGAAGTGGTCGTCGGTTTGCTCCACAATCTGGCTGAACTTTTCGTGAAACCAGCTAATGGCTAATTTCGAATGTTCAGGCTGCGGAATTTTGTTGTCCACTTCCCAGCCGTTCACCAAACGGAATGAGTTCCAGATTTTGGTCACGAAGCCAGCTCCCTGTTGCGGCAAACTTTCGTCGAACAGCAAATCGCCTCCGGCAGGCGAACACAATAACATTCCAACGCGAACGCCATCGGCGCCATACGTGGCAATCAGGTCGAGCGGATCGGGCGAGTTACCCAGCGATTTCGACATCTTACGACGCTGCTTGTCGCGCACCATTCCGGTGAAATAGACGTTTTTGAACGGGAATTGCTGACGATATTCGTACCCGGTAATGATCATCCTGGCCACCCAGAAGAAAATAATATCCGGGGCAGTTACCAAATCGTTGGTTGGGTAATAGTAATTAATTTCGTTGTTATCAGGTTTGCAAACACCGTCAAAAACCGAGATGGGCCATAACCAACTGGAAAACCAGGTATCAAGCACATCTTCGTCCTGATGTAAAGTAAAGCCTCCCCTACCCCCTCCGAGGGAGGGGAATTTTTCGACAGCAAGTTTTCGGGCTTCTTCCTCAGTTGCAGCAACCACAAATCCGTGGTTCGTTGCTCCCTCCCCTTCGGGGAGGGCTGGAGAGGGGCTTTTTATATACCAAACCGGAATGCGGTGACCCCACCACAACTGGCGGCTGATGCACCAGTCCTTGATGTTTTCCATCCAATGGCGGTAAATATTTTTGAATTTCGGGGGATAAAACTGAATGGTATCATCCATCACATTGGACAGAGCTGGTTTTACCAAATCTTCCATTTTCAGGAACCATTGAGCCGACAATTTGGGTTCGATTGGAACATGTGTTCGTTCTGAGAAACCTACTTTATTCACGTAATCTTCCACTTTGGCCACATTCCCGGCAGCTTCCAGATCGACCATGATTTTATCGCGAACGGCAAAACGATCTTCGCCAACATACAGGCCGGCATTTTCGCTCAAAGTACCGTCGTCGTTGAAAATGTCGATGCTCGGAAGGTTAAAGCGGAGACCAATTTCGTAATCATTTACATCGTGTGCCGGGGTGATTTTCAGGCAGCCGGTGCCGAATTCCATATCCACATATTCATCTTCAATAATCGGAATGGAGCGGTTAATCAGCGGAACCAAAACCCGTTTGCCTTTTAGATGGTGAAAACGTGGATCGTTCGGATTTACACAAACAGCGGTATCGCCCAAAATGGTTTCAGGACGGGTGGTTGCGATGGTCACGAAAGCCCCCTCAACTCCCCCGGAGGGGGAGCTTTTTAGCTCTGCTTCTATGGTTTGTAATACTGAATCAAGGGTTCCAATCACTTCTTCGTTAGTAAACCGAATTACTTTATAGCCGATTTCATTGAGAATATTAGTTTTAATTTTATCCAATTCCTGAATTTCATGATTCTGGTGATATCCGCCGTCAACTTCAATAACAAGATTTTTTGAAAGACATATAAAATCTACTATGATGTCATTGATAATGTGCTGTCTCCTGAATTTTTCTCCTAATTGATTTCCTCTTAAAGCTTCCCATAAAACACCTTCAGCTTCAGTCGAAAAACGACGCAAATCTTTTGCATTCTTTTTCAATAATTCATACTCCGACTTTCTCGCCGTTTTGAACAGGGCTTTCTTGTCTCCCCCCTCGGGGGGACTAAGGGGGGCTTGGTCTTCGTCTATTCTATATTTCAGGTAATACAATTTCGACTGCATTTCGCG
>JBBIHV010000065.1:0-20315 GCA_037446835.1 Sunxiuqinia sp.
CGATTATTTCGGCGCTTTTGCCGTTACCGGTGGCGTAGGAATTGAGAAAGGGATGAAGCAATTCCGCGACGACAACGACGATTACAACGCCATTTTGCTTGAAGCGCTGGCCGACCGGCTTTCGGAAGCTTTTGCTGAACTGCTGCACGAAAAGGTCCGCAAGGAATTCTGGGGATATGTTCCTGACGAAAATCTTTCGCTGGAAGAAATGTTTCATGTCGATTACCAGGGAATCCGCCCGGCCATTGGCTATCCGGCTTGCCCGGAGCACCACGAAAAGGGGAATCTGTTCAAAATCCTTGGTGCCGAAGAAATTGGAATGAGCCTGACCGAACATTTTGCCATGTATCCGACCGCTTCGGTGAGTGGCGAATTTTTCGTCCATCCGGAATCGAAATATTTCAGTCTTGAAAAAGTGGGCAAAGACCAGATTGAAGACTACGCCCGTCGCAAAGGCGTTTCGGTGGAAGTGGTTGAGCAGTTCATACCGGCAAACCTGAATTATAAAGGAATTTAGAATGGCACATTCCCGTTGGCTGAAACCAACATCAAATAATGGCACAATGAAGGTGAGAAAATGCCGTTCAATATACTAAAACACCATTTTTTGAAAAAATTCAACCCATGAAGAAGCTTATTTACCTTGTTTTCCTGCTGTTTTCGGTAAGTCAACTGAATGCACAAAACCTTGCCAAACTTTACGATCCGTATAAAACTTCTGACAGCGCCGATGTTAAAGTCCTGAATTTCAGGATTGAGAGCCTGGGATTTTTTCAGAACAACGAATATCTTGGGAATTTTGTTGCTGGCTATACGCTTCCCGGAGTGCTGCTTCGGCCTGTCCTGACTTATTCGCCGACCGATGGTTTATTTTTGGAGGCAGGCGCGCACCTGCTCAAATACAACGGACGGGACCAAATGACCTACACGCTTCCGTGGCTCTCGTTGCGGTACAATTTTTCGAAAAACTTTTCGGTCGTTACCGGAAACCTGAATCAAAACTATGGGCATGGATTGCTGGAACAGTTGTGGGAACCCGAACGGATTTATACCGACAAGCCCGAAGCAGGCCTGCAATTCCTTTATTCAGGCGAAAAACTGAATGCGCAAACCTGGGTGAGCTGGGAGCAGTTTATCCAAAAAAACGACCCGTTTCAGGAACATTTCACCTTTGGCCTGACGGGAGATTTCCGGGCCTATAAAAATTCTGCCTTGTCGCTCAAGCTGCCATTTCAGGTTTTATTTTATCACCAGGGGGGCGAAATTAACATAAATCCAACCGGGCCGCGGCCACAGGTTCAGACCCATGCTAATTTTGCTGCCGGATGGGAACTGGCGGTGAATATTGGTGAGAAAGTAAAGTCTTTTAACCTGAATGGTTATTGGCTCGGATACGATGCTGTTACAAAAGATTCTAACACTCAACCATTTAACAGCGGACATGCCTATTTAATTGAAGCCAGCGCCCATACCCGTGAATCGCACGTTTCGCTGAGTTACTGGAATGCCTATCAGTTTATTGCCCCAAAAGGAAGGATTTTGTACCAGTCGGTTTCCGACAGCAAGCCGGGATTCAGTCAGGCCGACCGTTCGATGGTCTCGGCCAAGTACTTCTGGCAGAAAAAAATTGCCAAAGACGCGCATGTTGCCTTTCAGGTCGAATCGTACATCGACACTCAAACCCGTGATTTTTCGTACAGTTACGGATTTTTTCTGTTGCTGAACCAGGACTTTTTGCTGAAGAAATATTAGATTTTAAAGGTAAAACCATCCTAATTTAATTGTCAGATTTTTGCAGGTATTTCAATTGCATCCGTATCTTCATCTGTGTAAACGATTCATAATAAGTTCATTTAATACCAGCAACCATGAAACGTACCGACAAACTGATCCTTGGATTGATTTTTGGAAGTATTCCCCCGCTGTTGCTTTTTATGTCGTCGGTTGTCGTCTGGTTTTATTTTTTTCAGAAACTACAACCACTGGTATTTGCTTTTTCCGGAGTTGTTGTTGGCCTTCTCATCAATCTGGTTTATTTGAAGCGACTGATCAAAACCGGGTTCGACCTTCCGGTCTGGTTCCTGATTTGCACCTATTTATTTTACAACCTGGTCCTCTTTGGGTTCTTTATGGGGGTTCCGGTTTTTAACCTGATCGCTGGAATTGTGGCCGCATATTATTTTGGGAAAAGGATCGTCCTTAAAAACATTCCCGTTGACGGGCATACCCGGATTTCCAGGCAGGTTTCCCTGTTCACAGCATCAGTCATGTTCCTGATATGTGCGGCATCGGCAATTCTGGCAACCGTTGGCCATGGTGCAGGAAAAGAATTGGGACCCATGTTCCGGCTACCGGTTGAGGTAACCGAAACAATGGTTTGGGAAATTATTCTGGTTGGTGGGTTTACGTTAATTGTTTTTCAGTATTTCGTCACCATGGCCGTCCTGTCGCGAATATTAAACACGCCAAAAAACAGGGCGCTAAATAATCCTGAACATAAATGAACAAGGTTTCCGGAGTGGTTTTAACCAATTCCGCCCGGTTCTGCGATTTAGTATTATATTCGGACCATAAACCACAAAATTTATCCCGATGACGAACAACGACATTCTGAAAAAATTGCGCGTTGCCCTGAAACTACGCGACGAAGACATTCTTAAAATATTGAAACTGGCTGATTTTGTGGCCACTAAAAGCGAGATCAGCGCCTTGTTCCGCAACGAAGACCATCCGAATTACAAGGAATGTGGCGACCAGTTGCTCCGGAATTTCCTGAACGGGCTAATCATTTATAAACGCGGGGCAGTTGAAGTCCAGAAACCACTTCCGGGGGAAGAAAAAACGAACAAAGAAAAGGCCAGGCTTGTGGTTAAAAAGGCAACCAAATCCTCGGAAAATTGAGTCCGACTAATCCCAAAAAGACCTTATTTTCCTATCGTTTCATCACAAATTTGGTAGTCCCGATGTTGTTTCCATCGGCAAAAACATCGACGATGTATTCGCCGGGCATAAACTCAGCGCCCTGGTTATCCCAGAATATGTTCACAGGAAGGTCGTTCCCTTCATAGGTCACTTCGCGTTTTGCCGAGTAGGGTATTTTCAGGTCTTCGAATTGGAACACATCGTCGGGCGACACCTGGAACAGGAGCTGGTTGGGCTTTTGAATCCTGACATAGATCACTTTATTTCCACGGGGCGCCGTCACATTTTTGCCCAAAACAAAACTTACCCGAATCTGTTCGGCACGCCTGGCGCTTTCGGCTTCTTTGCCACGGCGGTTTATCCCAACAGCGATCAATTCGTTTGCTTGGAGCTGGGCGGCAACTTTTATTTTTTCCTGAAGGTGTTCCTTTTCTTTTTCAAGTTGCTGGTTCTTCGATTCAGACTGGGCATAATTTTGTTTAACCGCAACGTTTTCGGCCATCAGCAATTGGTTCCTCCGGTTTAGCGAATCGACCTGCACAATGTAGTTTTTCATGATGTTCCGAAGGGTAGTAATTTCCTGACGGTACTGTGAAATCTGGTCGAAACTAACTTTTTTTACCTGAACCACTTCGAGCAGCAAGTCTTTCACCTTGGTCTGCACACCTTCAAGTTTCGACTGAAGCTCCTGGTTGTTGGTGTGGATCGAATCGTAGCTGGTTTTCATGGTGTTTAACTCGCTCTGGATCGATTCCTTTTCCATTGTTAAAGCCATCATTACCTTTTTGTTTTCGTTGTGCTGAACAATGAAAACCACCACAACGACAGCCAGCAATATGGCCAGCATAATTATAATCAGGTTGTTGCGTCGTTCTTTGTCGGTTTCCCCGAGTGAAAACCCTTTTTTCTTTTTTACAAATTCATCCATCCCGTTTGCGTTTTGGTAGTTTGCAGCGTGTTGACAAAAGTAACAAAATTAAGGCCATTCCTGAAATGTTTGGCCCAGAAACAGGTCGCTCCGGCCCGGTTGCAAAAAAATTATAAAAATAAGTTCATTGCTTTAAAATTACTGTTAGGTTTGAATCTGGATTTTAAGATTGCTGCTGGTGCAGTGTAAAGGGTATTGATTTTATGGTATTTCCGCATTATCGAATTTTTAGGCCGGATTGTCAGGGAAACTTTGAAGGGCAGTGGAACAGTTGCTATTCAAAGTTTCAGATGTTTTTAACCGATCGCCCCCTCCTGAAAGCTTGTGTTGTCCATGTATTTGTTGCCGCCGGTAATGAAACGGGATTCAGGCAACGCGCCAATCAGGTAAAAACAACATTTTCTGAACTTGGAATTCCGGTAAGTGTTTTGTCTGAACCGCCCGAGAAGCCCAATCTGGTAATCATTGAAGCCGGTTTTGTTGATTCTTCAACGGTACAAGTAGAATATGGCCTGGCAAAATCGGTGAAGTTTTGCAAACTTACTGCTTCAGGGTACAACGAATTTTGGTTTGCAGGCATCGAAGGACATTCAGGAAAAACGCTCATTCCCGATTCGGCTGCGAATGCTTTTGCCCGGCTTCAGGATACACTTGAACAGTTTGGTCTTGGTTTTAACCAGGTTGTCAGGCAATGGAACTATGTTGAAAAAATTACTGGAATGGAGCAAATCGATTTTCAGGCACGGCAAAACTATCAGCTTTTTAATGAAGCCCGCGGTGAATTTTATTCCAGGTACCGTACTGTTCCTGATTTCCCGGCAGCAACCGGAATTGGCGTGGCTTATAACGGCGTAACCATTGAATGTGTGACGGTTACCGGCAATGAAAACCTGAAGGTTATTGCCGTAAATAACCCAAAACAAATTAATTCATACAAATACGGGCAACGTGTTTTAATGGGCGAACCACTAAAAAACAAACCCGGCCATCAGCCGCCACAGTTTGAGCGGGCCAAATTACTTACAAATGGCCGAAGTTCGCGGGTTTTTGTTTCAGGCACGGCTGCAATTGTTGGGCAGGAAACCATTGGGCTGAATGATGTTGAAGCACAAACACGGGCAACGATCGAAAACATCGAGCTTCTTGTCAGTCCTGAAAATCTGAAATCGCATTGCCCCGAACTTACCGCCATTCCCGACAAATATGCTTATGTTCGAGTGTATGTAAAAAATGAAAAAGACTTTCCTGCCGTGAAAGAAATCTGTCGGGCCCATTTTGGCGAAGTGCCGGTTAGTTTTGTAATGGCCGACATTTGCCGCGCCGATTTACTGGTTGAAATTGAAGCCGAAAAGATAAGTTCTTCCGATGCGGGACAATATTTATAGGGCTTCCTTGTTCACCAGGTCGCCCAATTTTTTGTACCCGGTATCAACGCCTTCGAGCAGGGTTTTGGCAATGTTGTCGTAGTAGCTTTTCGACTTTTCCGAAACACCTTTCTTTTCCGGATGGTTGGCTTTTTCGCGCAGGAAATTCCGCAAGGTCATGGTTTCCTGAACAATTTGAAGCGTCTCTTCATCATTTGGCTTTTGGTACAAGTTGATATAAGTAAAACAATCCAACACCAGATCGGACACCACGTAGTCAATTTCTTTTTTTAATCTTCTTCGGCTTGTCATAGTTATTCTATTTTTGAAATTAATGGATATTTTAAATCTTTTGCATCCAGCAAAAGCGCTTTCACCGAACCGAGCAGGACTTTTGTTTCAACCTGGATTGGAAGGTGGTTCCGGTCGTCGGTAAACCAAACTGTCATGTCTTCGCCTTCAGGGAAAAAATCGCCCCGGAGTAAATATACTGAAACTTTGTGACACCGATATTTCTCTCCGTTGCAGGTTTTCACAATTTCTTTGCCCTGGTAGCGAAAGTAGAGGTCGGCCACCTGCCGGTCGATAATCATCCGGTATGGGACTTTTTCGCCAACAAACAACTTGTCGAAATTATATTTGCGGAAATCATAAGCAGTGGCCAGCAGATCGAACGTGTTTTCGCGAACCGGCAAATTTCCCTGATAAACCAGTTTGTTGTCATGAAAAATGTGCGTGTTAATTTTCCCCGACCGATAATCGAACCAATACTGATGAATTGAACTTTCTTTGCCGTGATACATGTTCCGGTGCGCATAAATTGGCCTGAATGTTTCGAAATCGCTGAATGTTTCGAATGTGTCGCGCACCGACAAGATCAAATCGAAAGCCTTGAAAGTTTTACCGGTTGCTTCGAGGTGCCAGGCTTTTTGCTTTTGGTACCGCACGGTATCGGCCCTGAACACAACTTCGCCATTTTGTAACCAAATAAAATCCAGGTTATAATAGGCGCCGTAACGGGCAACTTCCCCGTTTTTGAACGGAAGATCAATGCCTTGCCCCGAAGCCTGATCAGGAAGAAAGTAAGCAAGAAAGCCAATCAGGAAAAACCAGTGTTTAAAACCCTGATTTTTTCTCTGGTTTTTTCTCGCCTTCTTTTTTTCGTGCTTTGTCTTTTTCAGCATCTTCGTCAAGAAGGTTTTTCTTATAACTCGGGTCGTAATCAATTTTCCATTCTTCCTTGTATTCAAAGTTCGACCGGACTTTGATGATCTTGGGGTAATAAACAACTTTTTCGGGCTGCAGGTTTCCGGCCAGGTAGCCGGTATCCCATTTCCCATTTTTGTTCGAATCCAGGATCAGCCTGATTTTATACTTTTCGGGTTTCAGATAAGGAAATTCGATTTGGCCGTTTTCCAGGATCTGAATTTTCTGAAGGATCTTTTCATCCTTGTCGTTGCCAAGGAGTTGCACAATTGCCGGCCCCGAAAGCCCCGAAATGGTCAGGTAAATTTTGCCGTAATAATCTTCCTTCTGGGTCTTGAATTTCACATCAACCTTGTCGTTGGGATGCCCATAAATGTTGTAAGCGGCAGCCGAATCAATCTGGAACCGGTAATTGGCATTTGGCTCCCAATTGTGTTCGATGAAATACTTCCGGATTGAATTGGTGTCTTTTTCAACTGTAATCGGGATTCTTGTTTTGACGGTATCAACAACCTGGTAAAGCCTGACTTTTGAAAAATCGAAAGACGTAAGCGGTTCAGGCGCTTCAATCTTGATGCGTTGATAAATATCGTGTGCGTTCGTGTTTATGTTGTTAATAAATGTAATCGTTGGCAAAATGGGCTTCTCTAATTTTTTACGTTTTAATTTGGTGGTTTTGGGCGCCGTATAAATCATTTCGATGGTATCGCGTTTCATAACCATCTGTTTTAGCGAATCGAGCACCTGATAACGGAGTTCGAATTTCAGCGAATCGTTGTTGCTAAGTATCGTGTCGGTGAGCCAAACCGTGATCGAATCGCGCTTCAGGTTTGTTTCCAGAAACGACCAGTTTTTGCCAACAGGTTTTGGTTTCAACAAATTGACACGGAACGAATCGCTAAGCGACTCGTGGAAATTGAAATTGCACTTGTTGGCTTGTGGCCGTTTGTAGGAGTCGAGGTACTGGTCAAATTTTATTTCCTGAAACATCATCAGGTACTGGGTTACAGGCTTGTAATCAACATGACCGGAAACTACCAGCGTATCAGAGCCTTTAACGATGGTGTCGTTGCGCGAAATATATTTGGCCGAAGGAACGATGAGCGAGTCGTCAAACGCAATTAATTCAGAATTCGAATTGTAGGTCAGGCTGTTGTCGTTGTCGGTCAAGGCATACAGCCGATATTTTCCAGGCGCAATATTGTCAATCATAAAAACGCCATCTTTGTCGGTTTTGGCAATATAGTTTGGAATGCTGTCGATAAATGCCACATAACTCGTGTCCCGGTGCAACATAACCAGCGCCTTTTCGACCGGCTCCTGGGTGAAAGCGTTCTTGACAACTCCTGAAACGCGCAAACTATCAAAAGTCTGTCCCGTACTGAATGAAAACCGGAAATTGTTTAGCGGGTTTTTTTCGTTGTTGTCAACAATGGCATCTTTAAAATCGAGCGAGTAAGTTGATTCTTTGTGCAGGCTTTCGGGAAATTCAACAATGAGGGTTTTCCCCTTCATCTTTATCACCGGTTTTTTTTTCATGGGGGGCGAAATCACCATATTTTCGCCAATTGCATCCGGAAGGATGTATTCATCGAAGGTAAAACGCACATCTTTGCCCTGATAACCGGTGCTCCGCAATCCAGGGATCGTTTTCACCACCACCGGCGGGATACTGTCTTTGGGCCCTCCGGAAGGGCTGCCAATGTTGGCACACGAAGTAAAAAACAGCAAATAAAAAAGAGGAATGCCTACCAGCAGGATTACAATGTATTTAATTTTGAAAAAGTTCATTCGAAAGGGATATGATGAAATCCGTCAGGGATTTTTGTTAATCTAAATTTCCAGTAAATAATCCATGCAAACATACGAATTCCTGAAAACATTGAAGAACAAGCCCAATTAATTTAGCAAATGTCTCAATAGTGAGCTGCGTTATACCCTGAAAGTTTTACCAAGCGAAGCGAAGATTGAACGGTTGGTCAAAAAAAACCTACCGGTTATCGACCTTTTCCGGATACAAATCGTGGTTCATCATGCGGTATTCGGCCATCTGTTCGTATTTGGTGCCGGGTTTGCCGTAGTTGCAGTAGGGATCGATGCTGAGGCCGCCGCGTGGCATGAATTTCCCCCACACTTCAATGTATTTGGGTTCCATCAGGGCAATCAGGTCTTTCATAATAATGTTGATGCAATCTTCGTGGAATGCGCCGTGGTTGCGGAAACTAAACAGGTACAGTTTCAAACTTTTGCTTTCCACCAGTTTCTGGTCAGGAATGTAGCTCAGGTAAATGGTCGCAAAGTCGGGCTGACCGGTAATGGGGCACAAGCTGGTAAATTCGGGACAATTGAATTTTACCATCGTGTCGTTCTCCGGATGCTTGTTGTCGAAACTTTCGAGCATTTCCGTACTGTATTCAAACAGGTATTTGCTTTCGTTTCCGAGGTTTTTAAATGTATCCATTTTCGTACAAGGTTTAAATTTTTACCACAGCGATCACAGAGGAAACACAGAGCTTTCTATTTCCTTTTCCTCTTTTCTATTGACTAATGTCTTTTTCCTAAATAACTTTCCAGCCCGTTCCGCCTTAACTGGCAGGCCGGACAATGGCCGCAACCGTCGCCTCTGATGCCGTTGTAGCAGGTCACGGTTTCGGTGCGGACCAGGTCGAATACCCCCAGTTCGTCCGACAAAGCCCAGATGTCCTGCTTCGATTTCCACATCAGCGGCGTATGAATGGTAAACTGATAATCCATTGATAAATTCAGCGTTTGATTGAGCGAACGGATAAACTCGTCGCGGCAATCGGGATAACCGCTGTAATCGGCCTGTCCGACGCCGGTTACCAGGTTCGGAATATTCTTGCCTTTGGCAAAAATGGCGGCAAAAGTCAGGAACAGCATGTTGCGTCCCTCAACCAGCGTGTTGGGCGGACGGTTTTCAGGTTTGTTTTCTTCCACATCCATGGCCTGATCGGTCAGCGAATTGTGCGTAATTTGTTTCAGCAAATCGAGGTTCAGCAAGGTGAACGGCACACCAGCTTTTTGGGCAATTGCCCGGGCCGCTTCCAGCTCAATTCGGTGTCGTTGTCCATAATCGTAGCAAAGTGTTTCTACCTCGTCAAATTCTTTCAAAGCCCAGAACAGGCAGGTGGTTGAGTCCTGTCCTCCGGAAAATACAACTAAAGCTTTTTTATTCATTTTATGATGTGCTCTTATTTCTGATTCTCCTCTTTACAAGGCTAACTAAATTCCGTCCGAAATCACATATTAGCTTTAAATTACATTTTCGCCCGGACGGTTTTTCGCTTTTTACTTCAACCCGGGGTTGCGTTCGTTCCTCACTTACCCCGGGCTATTGATATGTTGCCCCTTCAGGGCAAAGACAATCGAAAAACAAAGCTTTTCCCTTTCGGGGAGCGGGAAGGGGCTTTCTTAAATTTCTTTTATCCTGAATAAATTATACGACAGATTGTTATCGAAGGTATCCACTCCTTCGGTGCGTTTTACAAAACCGACGACCCAGATTGTGACGGGCAGGATCAGAATTTCGTAAACAGTTTTTAGCATAGCCTGGGTGAAAATCATGGTGACCAGAACACCGACTGGAAAAACTCCGGAAAATGCAATGCCAATAAAGACCATCGAATCAGCGCTTTCGCCCGCCACTGTTGAAAGGATTGCCCTTCCGGAGAAACCTTTGCCTTTGGTCAGAACTTTCATGCGGCTCATTACAAAAGCGTTCAGGAACGAACCAATGAGATAGGCGCTCAGGCTGGCCAGAACGATTCGTGGCGTGTTGCCCAAAACGGTTGCGAACGCTTCCTGATTTTGCCAGAATGGCGCTCCCGGAATCACAATGCCAACGGTGAAAAACAGCACAGCCAAAATATTCACTGCAAAACCCGTCCAGATAATCAGTCGCGCTTTGCGGAAACCCCACACTTCGGTAATTACGTCGTTCAGGATATAGGCAATCGGAAAAATCAATACACCTGCGGGTGCTGCCCACGGTCCGATCATTAAAATTTTGGTGGCTAAAATGTTGGAAATCAATAAACAGGTGGCAAACAAAATGCCGGCAAGCATAAATAATACAGATACTTCTCTCTTCATTTCCTTGTTTTTTACGTGGTTACCAAGTACACGGCTTTCGCTGAAAGCTCGGCGCAAAAGTACAATTTATTCCGGAAATGCAAAAAAACACAATCGTTACCAAATTCAGAAACCGGGAACAACCAATTGATAAATATAATTCACTAAATTTGAAAAATTGATGTAACCCTCTAACAATCTTTCTGATGATTACCGATAAAATTGTCGTTTTTCAGACATTTTCTGATCCGATACAAGCCAAAATTGTGAAAGGGTTGCTCGATTCTTATGGGATTGAATGCTTCCTTTCAGATGAAAACATCGTAACGCTAAACCCCTTGTACAGCAATGCTGTTGGCGGGGTTAAACTGAACGTTTTTGAAAAAGACACCGACAGGATTTCAGAAATCATGCAATCAGAAAATATTCCATCAGAAAAAGGAACTTTCGGCGAAGAGGGAAAAAGCAAAGTCGTTTGCCCAAACTGTCGTTCGGCCAATGTAAGTTACGGAGGTTCAGTAAAAAGAAAGTTTGGCTATCGCGACATCCTTGTCTCGTTTCTTCTGATGATTTATCCGTTTACCATGAGAAAAACATTCCATTGTTTTGATTGCAACCATGAGTTCAAAAAAGCATAATCACAATCGCTATTTTTGAGGACTAAAAAGTACTTTATCATGAATCAATTTGAACCCCTCTGCCAGAACATTCTTCAATTGCTCGAAGTTTGGGAGCCGCGGCTGCTGGCACTTTCAGAAGAAATTACAACCGGACCGAAAAACAGTCAGGACCGGAGCATCCGTCAGATTTTAGGGCATTTGTCAGATTCGGCGTCGAACAACACACACCGGATCGTTCACCTGCAATACCGCGAAAGCCCCATGTCGTTTCCGAATTACGCCACCTTCGGCAACAACGACAGGTGGATTGCCATTCAGGATTACCAGCACGAAGACTGGCACAACCTGGTCGGACTGTGGAAATATGCCAACCTGCACCTTATTCATGTTATCCGGAATGTTGATCAATCGAAGCTTGAAAATCAATGGATTAGCGGCAAAAACAAACTTATTTCACTTCAGGAAAACATTGACGGATATTTGCCTCATTTTGTTTTGCACCTGAAGGAGATGGAAGAGCTGATCAATCAATAAATTAGAAAATAGACATTTGAAAAGAGTCATTGTGTTGACCGTTATTGGTTGTCATTAAGTCCTTTAATGGTCATTAATTGCGATTTATACTACGTTTTCACTTTAAAGGAACAAAGCTGCTGACGACCCAATTACTTTTTTTTTCAAATGACGAATGACCTTTTCTGATGACCAATGACTTGAATTTGGTTTTGCGTATCTTTGCCCCTGAATAAAAAACTCCAGCATGGCTTATACTGCTCTTCGGGGAATGAAACCCTTTTCGCAACTGATGTTCGGCCTTTTTGTGATGGTTGTTTCGGCTCTGGTTTTTATGTTTGTCGGGATGATCATCGCCATTCCTTTTTTTGGGTTTGAAACACTGACCAGCAACTTGTCGCCTTCGGGCATGGATTCGCCGGAAGCAATCAGTTTCCTGAAGTATTTTCAGGTTTTACAATCCATCGGCATGTTTGTTGTGCCGCCATTTATTCTGGCCTGGCTCTACCACGGCGACATTCTTGAATACCTGCAGCTTAACCGCAGCACCAAAATGCCGACATACCTTTTAGCCGCACTTACCTTGCTGGCCGTGATCCCTTTTATTAATTTCCTGGGCAGCCTGAACAGTCAGATGAAACTGCCCGAGTCGCTTTCGGGAATCGAAAACTGGATGAAATCTATGGAAGATGCGGCACAGGTGATTGTCGATAAATTCATGAAAGTGGGCAGCATTTCAGGATTGCTGTTCAATATTTTTATGATAGCCATCATTCCGGCCATTGGCGAGGAACTGATGTTCCGCGGGGTAATTCAAAAAATATTTACTGGCTGGACAAAAAATCCTCACTGGGGAATCTGGATTACCGCTTTCCTGTTCAGCGCTATGCACATGCAGTTTTACGGTTTTTTGCCCCGGATGGTGCTTGGGGCCATGTTTGGCTACCTGCTCGTGTGGACCGGGACGATGTGGGTGCCCATTTTGGCGCACTTTGTGAACAACACGATGGGCGTTATCGGCTATTTCCTGATCAACAAGGGAACAATTACCAAAGATGTGGAAGACTGGGGAACCGGGCCAGAACAACTTCCGCTGGTAATTTTGAGTTTTGCAGTCGTTGGTTTTATGCTTTTCCTGATTTTCCGGATAGAACAGGGGCAAACAAAAATGCCTGCAAATCGGGAAGATTCACAGGCATCGCGAATTGATTGATTTTTATTAAGAAAAGACAATACTCTGTTGTAAATTTTCAATCTCGACTTTCTTCTGTTCCGAAGCGCGGTAAACATAAACGATGCCGTATTCCGAGGCTTTTTCACGTTTTTCATCGTCCGAAAGGTGTGCCAGCGATTCTTCCACTTCGTTCCACATTTCCTGAATAAGCAGGTCGGCCTGTTCGCGCATTTCGGCCACTTTCATCGATGCCCGGTTAGTTATATTCTGAAGCATTTTCTGGTGCCGGTAGGCTTCAACAAATTCTTCGTAATGTACTTTAACCAAAGCAATTGATGGGCTGTAAACCGGGCTTCCGCCTTTCATCACGCGTTTTTGTTCGCCTTCGATAATCCGTTCGCCCCAGGTCATTACGTTTGCTTCGAGGTTGAGCGGAGGGGTGGCTTTCGAATTCGCCTTCAGCCCGTAAAACTCTACCACTTCCGGTTTCATTTCGCCGCGCAAAATGGCAAAGTTCACCACCTGAAGAAAATGCGACAGATAAAGTTTGGCCTTCCGAAAAACTTCGCCATACTCTTTGGAACGGTCGAACTGGTTTTGCTTGGAGATGTTCAACTGACGGATGGACCCCAGAAAATGGGGATAAAAAGTCTGAAGGTTTTCCAGCGTTTGCTGGCTGAAAGCCAGTTTCTTTAAAGCGGTACGTTTACCAAGTTCCAGTCCGGCCTCGATGGCACGAAGCCTGGCCACATCTGTATTCGGTAATCTCCTGTAAGGCATAAATTTGATTTAAGGTACACTATTGCGAATATACAAATTAGCCTTTCATTTTTTTGATCTTCGCCAAAGAACTAATCAACAGCCAATTGTTCAAAAAGCTAAGCAACATTCTGAATATTAGCGAAATAAGGTACAAACACACAACATTTCAGACTGAATTAAAGTTGAAAACTACCTGTTTTTCAGGCAAATCCGTATGTTTTTGGTAATCAGGCAGCTTGAAAATGCGATTTACCGCGAAGGATTCCATCTCTTTTTGCAGATATGAATTCCTTTTCGCCTGCCTCGTAACGAAAAAAGCCCCGAAGGACGAACCTCCGGAGCTTGAAATCTTGTTAAGCAAAGGATTCAGTATCTTTTTGCATGATGAAAGCTCTTTGTTTGATATTATTCCATCACAAAATTAACACTTTTGACTGGCAGGATATAAGGGATATTATTTTCCCATCGAATAATATGAATTTTGTATTTGTCCATCATATTTTTATTATTTCCCGGACCTTGACAGTTCTTTATAATCAAGAATTGCGAATTAAGAATCAATTTTCGAATGTTGTTTGAGTCCGATTTCTTGATTTTTTGAGCATCAATATTAATCTCCCACCACTGATAATAAAACTTACCCGTTTGCTTAATTAATACTTTCTGCGTTTTTAATACATTTAAAGAGTCAATAAATTGGTACTTATATCCACTTAAATCTTCAAAAGCGATATAGACATTTTCCTTTTTGGTCGATTGATAGATGCAAAAGAAAACTAATAGTATTAATGTTGTAAGATAGATGTGTTTGTAGTTTTTCATAATATTTTATTGGCAATTTAATCCACGATTTCTAAAATAGTCTTGAGCTCTTATTATTTCATCAAGCTCCGAACTAGTAAGATTAATTAGATCCTTTAATCCACTTAATGCTAATCCTTTATAGTAGCTGTCGTCTGCACTATAGCCATTTAGGCTATCGAAATTCTTTAAAAAATTAGCCATTGGTTGGACGTAGTTTTCGAGCATAAGGAGATGTTGATCTGTATAGAATTTACCTTGCTTAGTTGAAGTATATTGTCCAAAATTAGAGACAAAAGAACCAAGTGAAATTTGCAAGCTATGACCTATTTGAGCATGTAATATCTCATGGATTAAAGTTCTTGCCATTTCTATGGATGGTCTGGTCGAAATTAGATTTTCATTTAGAATAACAGTAAAATTATCTCCAGCTGAAGTACATTGCCCACTTGCACCATCCATAGAACCTAAATCAAATGTAATATCACCAGGGTTAATTGTTGTGCTAGATGAAAAATTTGCTAGAAAGCTGTTTACGAGTGGGTTAAAGCTTCTAACAGCGGTTTGAATAAGTTTCGAATAAATACACATTACCTTTATGTTATTTTTAAATTTATCAGTAAGTTCAATAACTGGAATTGGATGCCCAGCACAATACAAACAAGGGTCAGTTGTTGGAGTTGTAGTCGTTGTGCCACCGTCTGGCACAATTGCGCTTTTGAGGTTGCCAGTATCCAGACATTTGCCACAAGTAGGGCAGACATTTGTGCAATTACATGGTTGTGCTGGTGGAGTATAACCTCCAGGAGTGCCACCTCCCGATGAGCCACTAGATGAACCACCACCGCCAGAAGTGTATGATCCACTGGAAACTAACACATCTGTACAAGTTGTTCGTATTGAAATAGATACAATATAATCATCTACTGAACCTACTGTGTACCAGTCAGTACAATCTTGCTCCCAATTGTAGATAGTTTCCATTAACTGAGCTGATTTAAGGTTCGTTGGTAAATCAATATTGTCAGCCTGGGTAATCGAATTTATAATCTGTCCATCACAATAAATCCAGCCATTTACAAAGCTTCCCGACAGATCATGAAACAAAACATATCCAGACAAGTCTTTATCTCTTTTCAGGTACGTATTGTTCCACAACTTAAATCTTTTACTTTCAAGATATTGTTTATCTGCAGCAATTGTCATGATAAAAGAATACATTTCACCAGACTTCTTCTGTTTGATAACTACGAGTCTTGACATCGAATAAAGATAAGCATCATTTTTACTTGTATTCCAGGCTTCCATACAATCAGGAGTTGCAAACCCAAATTGTCCCATTGCCTGGATTTGAGTTTCAACCACACTAATATCGCCATTGTTGCTTCTTTCCGATTTGTTCCAGTCTGATCTAATGTTAATTCTTTTTTTCTCAGACTTCCCCGATTTCAGGGTGAACTCATTCATTCGTTGAGTCTCAACAAACGCTTTTGCCTGGTCAACTGTCAATTCATCATTGCTTGACGAGCTTGCAACTTCTGCCGGATTTTTCTCACATCCGTTAAAGCACAGGAATAATGCCAAAATAAAAACTACATTTTTAATTTTTTTCATATTTTTACAAAGGTTGTGGGCAGAAAGCGCTAACTTTTCTGCCCGGTTAAACAATCATTTAATACAGGGCAACCCGGCATTTCACCGGGTTGTTTTCAATTAACAGAATAAATATAAGACTATTAAAATATAAAGTCAAGAGGGACAGCATAATGCCCCCCAGTTTGTAATAAGTTATTGATAATGTGTAGTTTAATTTAAATATGTTACATATCATAAAAAATTACAAATAAGATTGGGTTACCTTCCGTTAATGCTTGACAAATATTACTGTATTCTGGGTTTCTGCTGAAGTATTCCGTGAAATGGGAATTTCAGGATTGGCATGAAAAAAGCCCCGAAGAACTGAATCTCCGGGGCTTTTTATTGGAATGTGTGATTAGACTAGTCCTGAAATTTTGCGCAAAGGAATTCGCGGTTCAGTCGGGCGATGTTCGAGAGCGAAATATTTTTCGGGCATTCCACTTCACAGGCGCCGGTATTGGTGCAGTTTCCGAAGCCCAGTTCATCCATTTTGGCAACCATGGCTTTGGCACGGCGGGCGCCTTCAACGCGGCCCTGTGGCAACAAAGCCAGGTGACTTACCTTGGCCGAAACAAACAACATGGCCGAACCGTTTTTGCAGGCGGCCACGCAGGCGCCACAACCGATGCACGATGCTGAATCCATGGCTTCGTCGGCATCCGGTTTCGGAATCGGGATGGAGTTGGCATCGGGAACCCCTCCGGTGCTCACGGAAACATAACCTCCGGCAGCAATAATTTTATCGAATGCGCGGCGATCGACGATTAAATCTTTGATTACCGGGAATGCAGCCGAACGCCAGGGTTCGATGGTCACGGTCTGCCCGTCATTAAACTTGCGCATGTGCAACTGGCAGGTGGTCACATCGTCGTCTGGTCCATGCGGGCGGCCGTTGATGTAAAGCGAGCACATTCCACAGATTCCTTCGCGGCAGTCGTGGTCGAATGCAACCGGTTCCTTGTTTTCATTAATCAGTTGTTCGTTCAGGATGTCAAGCATTTCAAGAAACGAACTATCGGTCGAAACTTTGTTTACCTTGTAGGTTTCGAAACGGCCTTTCTCTTTTGGGCCGTTCTGACGCCAAACCTTAAGCGTAATATTGATTGTATTTTCCATGATTGATCTCTTTTAAAAGCCATTACTTGTAATTACGCTGAACCATTTTCACACTTTCGTAAACCAGTTCTTCCTTGTGAAGTTCGGGCTCTGCATCGGGTCCTTTGAACTCCCAGCACGCAACGTACGCGAATTTATCATCCTGACGAAGCGCTTCGCCTTCAGGAGTCTGGTATTCTTCGCGGAAATGTCCGCCACACGATTCTTCGCGGTTCAGTGCATCGCGGGCCATCAGGTCGCCAATTTCGATGAAGTCGGCCAGACGGCTTGCCTTTTCCAGTTCGATGTTCATTCCGGTCAGTTCGCCCGGTATCCGAACGTTGGACCAGAATTCTTTCTTGATGGCTGCAATTTTTCCGATGGCCGTTTTCAGGCCTTCTTTGTTCCGGGCCATTCCAACGAAATCCCACATCACCAGGCCAAATTCTTTGTGGATGTTGTCAACCGAACGTTTTCCCTTGATGTTCATCAACTTCTCGAAGCGGGCTTTTACGGCTTTTTCTGCTTCCACAAATTCAGGTTCGTTGGTAGTCATGCGTTTGGTTGCAATGTCGTCGGCCAAATAATTCTGAATGGTGTAAGGCAAAACAAAATAACCATCGTCCAGTCCCTGCATCAGGGCCGAAGCGCCCAAACGGTTGGCGCCGTGATCGGAAAAATTGGCTTCACCGGCAGCAAACAGTCCGGGAATATTGGTCTGTAATTCATAATCGACCCAGATGCCACCCATGGTGTAGTGGATTGCGGGGTAAATCATCATGGGTGTTTGGTATGGATTTTCGTCAACAATTTTTTCGTACATCTGGAAGAGGTTTCCGTAACGGGCCTCAATCGTTTTTTGTCCGAGGCGATCGATTGACGATTTAAAATCGAGGTAAACTGCCAGTCCGGTTGCGCCAACGCCGAATCCGGCGTCACAACGTTCTTTGGCGGCGCGTGAAGCTACGTCACGCGGGACCAGGTTTCCAAATGCCGGATAACGACGTTCCAGATAATAATCGCGGTCGTCTTCAGCAATTTGGGTTGGTTTTAATTTGCCTGCACGGATGGCTTCTGCATCTTCTTTTTTCTTCGGAACCCAGATCCGGCCGTCGTTCCGGAGTGATTCAGACATCAGGGTCAGTTTGCTTTGGAATTCGCCATGAACCGGAATGCAGGTTGGGTGAATCTGCGCATAACACGGATTGGCAAACATGGCGCCTTTGTGGTATGCTTTAATAATAGCCGATCCGTTCGATCCCATCGCATTGGTCGAAAGAAAGAAGGTATTTCCGTAGCCGCCGGTTGCCAAAACAACGGCATGTCCAAAATGACGCTGTAATTCGCCGGTAACCAGGTCGCGGGCAATAATTCCGCGGGCTTTTCCGTCAACAATCACAATGTCAACCAACTCGGTGCGAGTGTGCATTTTTACATTTCCCAACTCCACCTGACGCATCAGGGCCTGGTAAGCGCCCAGTAAAAGTTGCTGACCAGTTTGTCCTTTGGCATAAAAAGTACGGCTCACCTGAGCGCCACCGAACGAACGATTGTCGAGCAAGCCGCCGTATTCGCGGGCAAACGGTACGCCTTGTGCCACACACTGGTCGATGATGCTGTTACTTACCTCGGCCAAACGGTGTACGTTGGCTTCGCGGGCACGGTAGTCGCCGCCTTTAATGGTATCGTAAAACAAACGAAAGACAGAGTCTCCGTCGTTTGGATAGTTTTTAGCGGCATTGATACCACCCTGTGCAGCAATGGAGTGTGCACGGCGGGGCGAATCCTGGATCGCGAAACTTTTCACATTAAATCCCATTTCGCCCATCGACGCGGCAGCCGAAGCGCCAGCCAGGCCGGTACCGATAATGATGACATCCAGTTTGCGTTTATTGGAGGGGTTCACCAGTTTCTGGTGATCTTTATAATTGGTCCATTTTTGAGCCAGCGGCCCTTCAGGAATCCTTGCATTCAGTTTACTCATGTTTCAGTTTATTAGAGAATTAGAAAAACAGGTATTGAGCCAGTGCTATGACGGAAAAACCGCCACCCAAAATAATGGCAACAACCGTGCTGATAACTTTCAGCCGCGGCATCCATTTGGTATTGTTCCAGCCAATGGTTTGAAATGAAGACCAAAAACCGTGAGACAAATGGAAGGCAAGCGCTACCGAGCCGATCACATAGACCAACATGATGGGCAGAATCTGAAAGGTTGCATGCACCATGGTGTAGGCATCTTCACCCCTTGCCGTCAGACCAAAAAACGGGAATGTGGCTTCGCCTGGTTCCCAGGCAATAAACCCTTTCATTTTCATGTAGAAATTAAAAATATGCACAACCAGGAAAGAGAAAATAACAATGCCCAGTACAAGCATATTTTGCGAGGCCCATTCAACACCGCTTGTTTTTTTGCCTGAAGCATAACCTTGTGGGCCGCGGGCTTTCATGTTCTGAAAAGTGAGAATTAATGAATAAATGATGTGAATTAAAAAACCCAAAGCCAACACGGGCTCAATGATTTTAATCATCGGATTGGTTCCCATGAAATGAACCCCGGCATTAAACAGCTGACCTTTTTCGAATCCAAACACGCCATCGAGTAGCAGGAATGAGTTCAGGGTTAGATGCACGAAAAGGAACAAAATCAGGAACAAACCTGAAATGCTCATCAGGAGTTTCCGTCCAATAGAGGCAGTCAGTAAATTGCTCATAGAATAACAGATTTTTATTTTAGTAATAAATTCATTTTTATTTGCCCGACAAAAGTAGAGTTAACAGGCATGACATACAATAAAACGAGGTGCAAAATAACTAATTTATAATGTTTCTAAGCATAAACCACCCCCATCAAAATGGCTCGATTAGAAATTTTAATTTTTCTGGATGATTTGCTTCCTGAAAAATATGTTCTGCCACCTTTGTATAAACAGCATATTTGCATATTTTTGCAGCACTTTGAAAACTGGAAAAAGTCATTAGTCATTTGTGAATTTTCTAATGACTAATAACGAATGATTTTTTCCTGACCTGGTTCCATAGTTCAACGGATAGAATAGCAGTTTCCTAAACTGTAGATCCGGGTTCGATTCCCGGTGGGACTACTGAAAAAGAAGTTAAATTGAACTAAAAGCACTTAAATTCAATGATTTAAGTGCTTTTGTGTTTTTGTAAAACAACCAAAAAAACTGCTCCGATGA
>JBBIHV010000066.1:0-3749 GCA_037446835.1 Sunxiuqinia sp.
GCCGGTCGTTTTCAGGAAAAAGATAGTTCACGTAATACCGATGCGTTCGGATCAGGTAATCGATAACCATGGTAACAGAAAAGTCGAGCAACCGTTTTTCAGGGAAATAGGCTTCGTAATGAAAAACATTAATCGTCTCAACAAAGAAATTAAGATCAATTCCCATCTCCCCGCATAATTCACGGATCGATTTATCGCCGAACCCCAGCCTGATTCCCAACCGGTTAATAACCGGTAACAACGAATGATCTTTATGAATGACCGATGCCAGCTTGTTGTTTTCGTTAAATAGTTCCATATCCTGAAATAAATGGTTTTAGCTAAATTAAATGACAATGAAATGCGGCTTTTGTTCAGGTACAAAAAAGGAAACCCCACTTTTGGTGAGGTTTCCCGGTATGAGAAATTGATACGATGACTTTGAGTTATCGGATCACTAGTTGCGCGTTTAGGGCCTTCTGCTCCAGAAAGTCCTTTTGGGTCTCGGTTCGGGCTGAGCCGAAGGATGATTATTTGGCCGGACTTCGCGGCTTCCCGAGGTTTCCCTGATGGACTGGCCGTTGTGCTGACGGGCAATGGGCTTCCTGGTTTGTTTCGCTGGCGCTTTAACCGGAGTAAAATCGGTCAGCAAATAAGGATGATCTTCAACCACCGGTATCGTTTGGCCGATCAGCCGCTGAATATCGCGCAGAAACGTGATTTCGGTATTGTCGCAAAACGAGAGTGCGATACCGCTTTGTCCGGCACGTCCGGTTCGTCCGATCCGGTGAACGTAAGTTTCAGGAATGTTGGGGATTTCGAAGTTGATAACATGGGTCAAATCATCAATATCAATTCCTCTGGCAGCAATGTCAGTGGCAACCAAAAGACGGATTTTACCAACTTTAAAGTCTGAAAGTGCTTTCTGACGGGCATTCTGCGATTTATTTCCGTGAATGGCCTGTGCCTGATGTCCGTTTTTCTGAAGATGTTGCACCACTTTATCAGCGCCATGTTTGGTCCGTGTAAAAACAAGGGCAGAAACAATTTCTTTATCTCTCAACACATGAAGCAGCAAACTGCGCTTATCGGCATAATTTACCATAAACATTTGTTGCTCTACCTTTTCGGCAGTGGTTATTTCGGGTGTAACTTCTACCTTGACCGGATTTTTCAGGATCGTTTGCGACAGTTTAACGATGTCCGACGGCATGGTTGCCGAAAAGAACAGCGACTGCCTTTCTTTCGGGAGTTCAGCAATGATGCGTTTTACATCGTGAATGAACCCCATGTCGAGCATGCGGTCGGCTTCGTCGAGTACGAACAATTCGATGCTCCGGAAGTCGATGTACCCTTGGTTCAATAAGTCGAGCAAACGGCCCGGAGTGGCAATCAGAATATCAACACCAGCGCGCAATGCATCGGTTTGCGGTCGTTCGCCCACCCCGCCAAAAATAACGGTGTGTTTCAGCCCGGCATACCGCCCGTAGGCTGAAAAACTTTCGCCGATCTGAATGGCTAGTTCGCGTGTGGGAGTTACAATCAGGGCCTTAATTTTGCGTTTGCCTTTGGCCGGATTGTGTGTTTCGTGCAGGAGTTGGATGATCGGGATAGCAAAGGCTGCTGTTTTTCCGGTTCCTGTTTGTGCGCAACCTAATAAATCTTTTCCTTGAAGTATGATGGGTATTGCTTGTTCCTGAATGGGGGTTGGTTTTTTGTAACCTTCTGTTTTCAAAGCCCTTTGGATGGGCTCAATCAAATCTAATTTTTCAAATGACATTTTAATAATTTGGAAAGGCCGCTAATCAAACTTTATTGACCGGCCTTTGTGTTAACGCCGCAAATTTAGTCATTAATCCGACAAACCACCTGAAATACTTGTTATTTCTGGTTTTTAGCTGAAAAAGAATATGTTACGGTAATGTTGAAGCGTAGGTAAAATAAAGAAGCTAATTTTTTTCAACCCTGAAATGAAAGACAGGAAACCCAGTTTATGAAAGGATCGAAGTTGAACCGCCGTCGGGGTTTTAAAACTCCGACAGGGTTTTGGAGAACCCCAACAGTGGTTAACAACCCTGTTGGTGGCTTGACGAAATTAAATTAAAAAAACTAATCTTCAATGGCGCCATATAAAATGGCTGCTACCCGATCGTAAAATTCGCCGTGCTGGAAATTATAAATCTGCATCATGCCAACGAAAATCAGGTCTTCCTTCGGATCGATAAAAAACTTGGTGCTGTAATAGCCTCCCCATTCGTAGGTGCCTGGCGATTTCGAGCTGATTCCGCGCCCCTGGTCGGTGAGCAATGAAAAGCCCAGACAAAATGTTTCGCCGGGGCGTTTGCTGTACCCTTTGCCTTCCCGGTTCAGGCCGATCATTTGGTCGGAAGTCATCATTTCGATGGTTTTCCGGCCAAGTATCCGTTCATCGTTGTAAACGCCGTTGTTGAGCAGCATCTGGATGAAAATGGCATAATCCATTGCTGTTGACGAAAGCCCGCCGCCACCTGCGTAATGGCCAATGTCGGTATTCTTCGGATAATCGGGATCCGTGGCCAAACCTGCATTCTTCATGATTTCGAACTGATTATTGGTATCATAACCATAAATGGGCACCAGTCGATTTTGTTTTTCTTTAGGCAAATAAAACCAAGTGTCTTTCATGCCCAGTGGTTCGAAAATGTGTTTCCGGAAATAGTCCGCAAGTTTTTCGCCCGAAACAACTTCAATCACGCGGCCAAGAACGTCCATATTCAAGCCGTACAAAAAATGGTCGCCGGGTTGAAAGGCCAGTGGCACTTCAGCCAGCCGGTTTATAAATTCTTCGGTATTCCAGGTTTTAGTTGTCAAGCCAACCCCCAGCATGTGGTTCTTTTTATAGACAGCCATAATTTTCCCGGGATAAAAATCGCCGTAAGCAATTCCTGAAGTGTGGGTCAGCAATTCGCGAATGGTGATGGGCGATTTGACCGGCACCGTGGTGTAGCTCGAATCTTTTTCGTTGAAGGTATCGAGCACCTGCGTTTTTTTGAATGCCGGAATGTAATCCTTTACCGGATCGTCGATCCCCAGTTTTCCCTGTTCGTAAAGTTGCATCACGGCAACTGTCGTAATGGCTTTGGTCATCGAGCAGATTCGAAAAATATCGTCCTTCCGGTAGGGCGCTTTAATCTCAGAATTCCTGAAGCCAAAGGTTTTGTTGTAAACGATCTGGTTGTCGCGTGCCACCACGAAAACTCCACCGGGAATAAATCCTTTGTTCACGTAATCCTGAATGAGCTGGTCGAGCAACTGAAGCCGTTTCTCGGAAACGCCAACGAGTTCGGGCGAGCCTTCGGCCAATGCATCGGTTGAATGCTGTGCCCAGAGCGGCAACTGGAAGAGAACTAAAAGTAGAAGTGCAAAAAGTTTGAGTCGCATAGCAGGTATTTTTAGGTTAATATAATCTTGTTTCATTTTTGAGATTTAAAAACTTCCAGGGCAGCAGGAAAAGGTTGCAGTGCCCGTTCAAATATTCCGAGCGAATAGGCGATGGTTAGTCCGTAATTGGTTAGCGGAATGCCTGCCATCCGGGCTTTCATCATTCTGGAAAGCATTTCGCGTCGGTTCCACATGCAGGCGCCGCAATGAATAATCAGCTTAAAATCCGACAGGTTTTCGGGAAAATCGTGTCCGCGGTGGTGGACGAATTCCAGTTTTCCGCCCACATATTGAGTCAGCCAGCGCGGAATCTTCACGGTTCCAATGTCTTCGCCAATGGGGTGGTGCGA
>JBBIHV010000066.1:3849-19692 GCA_037446835.1 Sunxiuqinia sp.
GCAGAACGAATCGTTGTCGAGCAAGTCGCGGATGGTTTGCACCTGGGGCAGGATGAGCCGGCCTTTTGGCGCTTCTTTGTCGATTGGAACGACCAGAATAGCTGCTTCGCCCGGGCCAACCAGATCGGCCACAATTCCGGGGCGGTTTACAAAATCGTCGGGAGCCTGGTCCAGAATGGTTTGCCTCAATTCCTGAATTCCGGAGCCCGAAATGGCCGAAGTTTCGACGACCGGTATTTTTTCGCCGGAAAAACTTTTCAGGATACAATTTCCGGAGGGGAACAAATCGCTTTTATTGAAAACGACTACGAACGGAATGGCGCGGTCGTGCAGTTCTTTCAGGATTGTTTCCTCGAAATCGCCCCAATCGTTGGAATTGGAAATAATCAGCCCCAGGTCGGTGCGGTCGAAAACCTGCAAGGTTTTTTTGATGCGTTTTTGGCCGAGTGCGCCGGTGTCGTCAATTCCTGCAGTGTCGATAAAAAGTACAGGGCCGAGTGGCAGCAATTCCATGGGTTTTTCAACCGGATCGGTGGTTGTTCCGGCCACGTCAGAAACTATCGAAACTTCCTGACTGGTCAGAGCGTTCAGGATTGAGGATTTGCCGGAGTTGCGACGGCCAAATATTCCGATGTGTAGCCTGAAAGATTTAGGTGCCTGCATGTTGAATGGAGTTTATAACTGCAAATTACACACAAGAAGTGGTGAAAAGCAAGCACAATAACAGGAAATCGGCAAACAAACTGGATTTCGAGTTGGCGCTTTCGGCCATATTTCAAGAAATGCACTGAAAATCAGAACAAAAAAAAATGCCCCACCGGTTAAGATGGAGCATTTTTATGAAAACGTAAACCCTATTTCTTTACAGGAGCTTCTTTCGTTGCATCTTTTTTAACAACTTTTTTAGCTACCACTTTCTTTACAGGAGCTTTTTTAACATCTTTCTTTGCTTCGCCAGCTTCTTTTGCATCTTTTTTAGCAGGTGCTTCTTTTTTTACAGGGGTTTGTGCCATTACAGAAGAAACAGTGCTTCCGGCAAGAGCCAAACTCAATACACAAATTGAAACTAATACTAACTTTTTCATGATTTTAATTTTTAATTATTATTTATTATAATTTCAGGTTGAAATTCAAAACCAATTCTATTCTTAACCAATTCTTTCCAATGTCTTTCTTAACATCATTAACCAATTTTAGGATTTTACCTCCCGATCAATCGCATTGAAACGGTATCCCCATTCAATTGATTGGTCAAAATTAGAGGTGAAAAAGGCAAAGGATTGTTATTGCGTTGTTAATGCGTTGTTAAAATTTAAAACAACCAACCGCCATAAAACTTGAAATTCAAGTAATGTGACGGCTGAACTGAGTGGATATTTCCGATATGCGAAAGTTCTTCAAACGATTCCAAAAAAAGCGCCCCACAGCCAGGCGGGGCACTTTTTATTGAAAACTTAAACCCTACTTAATTCTTTGGAGCTGGAGCCTTGTCGTTCTTTTTTACGCATTTTTTCATCCCCATTTTTTTTGCCGAAGACTTTTTGGTGCATTTTTTAGTGGCCGGGGCTTCTTTCTTGACCGGTGTTTGCCCGATCATTGAATTTGAAGTGGCAGCGCTGCCTGCAAGGGCAAAACTCAAGACACAAACTGAAACTAATGCTAATTTTTTCATGGTTTCTACTTAAATAATTGTTTTGCTAATTCTCTGTTTATTGATTGCAAATATTGTCGTTTTCATTGTTCTGAAGTTTGAATTGCTAATTGAATACCATTCAAAAGTAAGCCCGAAAAAACCAAAGCGAGGTTAGCGACTTGTTAATATGTTGTTAAAATCAATTCAATGACCGCATTAATAAATATCTTTACTATTCAAAAGTGAAGTTTTATGGCTGATCTGTTGATAATGTAACCAAATCATTAATAACGATATTTTTGAATGAAATTCAGGATAACCAAAAGAACAAGCCGCTTGCTTCTTTCTGCTACGGCAGTAGCATCAATGGTTGGCTTGCTGGTCATACAGGTTAACTGGCTGAAAGAATCGAGCAAAATGCAGGAGGCCATATTTACCAAAGGTGTGAACATGGCCCTGGGCCAAACAATCCTGAAGATGGAAAAAGACCGCGAACTGAACGCTGCCATGCAAAACAGCATTGAAAAAGACAGCCTCATCAACTCGCAGGAAGTGTTTACCCAGGACATCATTACCCGGCTCGATTCAACAGTTCAGAAAGAACTTGAATTTTACCACATTAACCTCGATTTTCACTTTATCCTGATAAACGGCGACGACACCTTGTCGCTTCAGCCTGATTCCAAGATTAAAAATGGTGAATTGTTCCACCAGTCTTTTAAATCGCCCTATCCGGATGCCAGTATCGATCTCGCTGTCCATTTTCCGGGGCGCAAATCGTTTATCCTGAAACGGATTGGGATCATGTTTGCAACTTCGGTGGTTTTAATCCTTTTTACCATCGTTTCCATTTTCCTGATTTTGGCCTTTTACCAAAGGGAACGCGAATTTGCCAGGCAGGTGAAGGATATGATCGGAAACCTGACCCATGAATTTATGACCCCCATTTCGTCCATTTCGCTGGCCGGAAAAATGATAATCGAACGTAGCAATAAAATCGGTGACCAGGCAACCAGTCAGTTTGCCTCGGTAATTAACGATGAAAACAAAAAGTTGAAAGCTCAGGTTACCCGTTTGTTGCAGCTTGCCGCGGTTGAAAACAGCGGTTTCGACTATAAAAAGGTATTGATCGACATCCACTCCCTGATCGAAGTGGCAATTGGCACGCTTTCTTTTCAAATTAAACAATCTGATGCTGAAATTGAATGCAATTTCAGGGCCGAGAACTCAATGGTTATGGCCGACCGCCTGCACATGACCGATGTGTATATAAACCTGTTGTCCAATAGCATAAAGTATTCGGTTGACAAACCAATCATCCGGATTGAGACCAGGAATGTGGGCCAAAAGATCGAGATTTCGGTTGCCGACTCCGGAATAGGAATATCGAACCGTGAGTTCAAACGGATATTTGAAAAATATTACCGGGTATCAACCGGCGATTTGCACAATGCGAAAGGGTTTGGAATCGGTTTGTATTATGTCAAAACGGTGGTGAAAGCCCATCACGGTACAATTGCGGTGCGAAGTGTGCAACAAAAAGGAAGTACTTTTATAGTAACATTGCCGATAATTAAATTAAAAGAGAAAATTAATAATTATGAGCAGGATAGTGAATATTTTACTGGTTGAAGACGACCTTAACCTGGGATTCCTACTGGTCGAATTTCTGGAAATGAAAGGATTTTCAGTAAAACTTTACCGCGACGGGATGACTGCTTTTACCGGTTTCCAGAATGGAAATTTCGATTTTTGTATCCTCGATGTGATGCTGCCCAAAATGGATGGCTTTACCCTGGCAAAAAAAATGAAAATCCTTAATCCACAAATACCCATCATTTTCCTGACCGCCCGTTCGCTCAAGGAAGATAAAATGAAAGGCTACGAAATTGGGGTTGACGATTACGTGACCAAGCCCTTCGATGAAGACGAACTGTTTTATAAAATAAAATCCATCCTGAACCGCAGTCAATTGAACAAAATTTCGGGGGAAGAAGTTTTTCAGATCGGGCGCTTTCTGTTTGACTATCCGAACCAGGCGCTTGAAATTGACGGTGAAAAACGTCGGTTGACCGAACGGGAAAGCAACATCCTGAAACTGTTTTGCCTTTCGAAAAACAAAGTCGTTAAACGCGAGCAGATTTTAACCGCCATTTGGGGCGAAAATGATTATTTTGCCGGACGGAGCCTGGATGTTTTTATTTCAAAACTCAGGAAATATTTTGGCTCCGATCAGTCTGTCAGCATAGAAAACATTCCAAAAGTTGGGTTTATACTTCAGGATAACAGTTGATTACAATCCCTGAAAAATTTCAGGCAGCCATCCTGAACAAGCTGTTGAGTATATTTGTTCCTGATGTTATTAAAAATCATTAAAAACCGGCGCCTTGAAACGATCCTGACAAAATCAATTAATTTTGTACCACACTAGCATTCCTATGTGGTCTTGTTTGTTCACACGATGGACTGGGACAAGCCATCAGGCAATTTAAAACACAAATTACAAACCGATGAAATGAGCATGATTCCGGAAATCACCAAACGAAATGAATATTTTCCCATCATGCGAATTCCAGGTGGCAATTAAAAAACAAGTTATTTACACATGAAACGAGCATTAAAACAGACGTTTAAACAAAAGGACTATGTTCATTGCGAGTTCTGTGCGACACTAATTAAAAAATAAAATGAACGCATGAAAAAGCTATTTTTTGTATTTCTTATTGTATCGACTTTTGTAACAGCAACAAAAGCACAGGATTACAATACCGGGATAGGCCTCCGGGGAGGATGGGGCACCGGGTTGACGGTAAAACACTTTTTAGGTGGCAATAATGCTGTCGAAGGTATTCTTGACTCGCGCTGGCAAGGGTTCAGCGTTACCGGATTGTACGAAATCCACAACCAGGCATTCGATACCCCACGCTTAAACTGGTACTATGGAGTTGGCGGGCACATTGGGTTCTGGAACGGAAAATATTTTCGCGATGCCCACAATAACACCAACTATTCAGTAATTGGTGTCGATGGAATCCTGGGTCTTGAATACAATTTCAAGGAAATCCCCTTCAACCTGGGCATTGACTGGAAACCTGAATTTGATCTGACCGGGTACTCGGGATTTTATGGGGACGGGGGTGCTATTTCGATCCGATACATTTTCTAACAAAGTGACATGCAAACAATTACCAGGAAAGAAACAGCAAGGTAGGAAAATCACGCTGTTGTTCATTTTGCTCTTTCTTTTACCGGCTTTGGGGTTTTCCCAGAATCTTGATATCCGGCTTTTACGTTCGGTTTATTCGCCGAATGCCCTGAAAGCCGATCAGTCGATGAAATTTATTTCCGGCGCAAACGATTACATGGTCGTCGGGATACCGGTCACCATGGGAATTGCCGGGCTCATCAAACACGACGGGAAATTGTTTAATGCAGCATGTCAGATTGTTGCGGCCAATGCCATAAATTACGGGGCAACAATGGCTTTGAAATATTCTTTCAACCGCGAGCGCCCGTTCCTGGCCTATCCCGACATCAAAAATAAATCTTTTGAAGGCAGTCCGTCATTTCCTTCCGGGCACACTTCCAGCGCTTTTGCAACAGCAACTTCGTTAAGCCTGGCTTATCCAAAATGGTATGTGGTCGTTCCATCTTTTCTTTGGGCCGGAACGGTCAGCTATTCGCGAATGTACCTGGGCGTTCACTATCCGTCTGACGTTTTGGGCGGGATGATTGTTGGGGCCGGAAGCGCCTATCTGACGTATAAATTGAACAAATGGATTACAAAAACTTACTTGGGAAAACATGGGCACCGGTAAAAATGGTTTAAAAAAGCGCATCCGGAGTTTTGGTTATGCTTTTGCGGGTTTGTACGAACTGGCCCGGTGGGAGCCCAATGCCCGGATTCATCTGGTAGCTACCATTTTGGCCGTTGCTGCCGGTTTTTTTCTCCGGATTTCGCCTCTCGAATGGTGTGTTATCGTAATTGTGATTGCATTGGTATGGGCCGCCGAAGGGTTCAACACGGCAGTCGAAAAACTGGCCGATCACTTCTTTCCGGAGTATCACGAAACGGCCCGCATGGCCAAGGATATTTCGGCAGGAGCAGTCCTGATTTGTGCACTGGCCGCCCTGGCTTGTGGATTGGTTATTTTTTTACCAAAACTGACAGTTTTACTTATTGGGTAAAAAATCCTTGATTATAATGTTTGCGGCAGCACTGTAGTCGTTGTTGTAATGGTGCGTGCCGGGCAAGGTTTCGATCCGGGCACCAGCTTCCGAAAACGCCGACTGAATATCGGCATCCTCTTCCTGGCCAAAAACACAAACCGGGCTCATTGCTTTAATTTGTTTCAACCCGTCGGGCACATTATACTTGTCTTTCCTGTTTAAATGAAGCATATCTGAAATGTGGATTTCAAAATCGCCAGTCAAATCGGGCGAATAACAATAAACGCCTTTCAGGTTTTCTTTTAGCTGATCGGTAAAACTGTTGGCAATAAACGGGGCCACGCAGGCGCCAAAAGAATATCCCATCAGCACAAACGTTTTTTTGTTCCACAACTGCATGTAATAGTTTATGGCCACTGAAAAATCGTCGGCGCAAGTTTTGGGTTGTTTTGGGTTCCAGAAATACTTTTGTGCATCGAGCCCAACTACGGGCATCCCTTTAGCAGCAAGCTTATCGCACACAGTCTGGTCGAAACTGGTCCAGCCGCCGTCGCCCGAAATGAAAAACACCAGGGGCAAATCGGCCTCAACTTTGGTCGGGGTCAGGGCTAAGGGCAAATCGCTTTTTAAGAGCGATTCGGATTGTGATTTGAGCAATTCGTTTTTCGCGGCCAATTTTTCTTCGTAGCCTGGTTCTTTCAACACTTTGTTGTAGGCCGTTACAAACTGGGGCAGCCAGTTCCGGGTAACGGCAAAGCCATGCCCCACATTGGGCAGTGAAATCACCTCGGCCATAGGCATACAGTCGAGGTATCTTTTGGTGTCAGCATAACTGCAAACCTGATCGATATCTCCGTTCATCGCAATGAACGGAGCGGTAAGCTGCATACAGGGTTCAAGATAATAAGCATGCCCTTTTTTCTTTTTCATGTCGTGGTAAATCAGGCCCGAACCCTTGCAAAGCGGCCTGTCAATTTCAATATCCGGACAAAACCCAAGCGAAATAACGCCCTTAAAAGTGTTGGCAGGCGACTGTGCCAGAATGCCATAGGCCAATGTTGCCCCTGAAGAATAGCCAACCAAAATGGGCTTGAGGTACTGTGCAAACCTGTATTTTTTCTGAATGGTCAGGCTTATTTCTTCGAAATCGCCAGCCGGATAATAGCAGGGCGATTTTAAGGTTTTCAGGATTTTGAAATAATGCACGATATTTATTCCGGCCACCATGGCGCCCTGAGAAACAATATGACTGGCCATGTCGATCACGCTCTTGTTCCATCCGCCATCGCCCGAAACAAAAAGGACAAAGGCATTCGGGACTTTTTCAGGATGATAAATGGCGACCTTGCCAAATGTGCTGAAATAAAGCGTGTCAACGGCATTGGCGTTTGCTTTTTGTCCAATCATAGAAAGGAAAAGGACACAAAAAATCAGTTGTTTCATAAAATCAGGGTTTAATTACATTGGCCAGTACAGCAGGTACCTGGAGCAAATCGTAGTCGTGCTGGTAAATCAGGTATTTGTTGTGCCATTCGGGATCAAATTTTTCTTTGTACTCGCGCAATCCTTTGTAGTGCGAGAACGACCTTATTTTTTCGTAGGCAAATTTCATTGATTTTTCCGGGAACGTATGCGGATCGTCCAATCCGCTCATGGGGGCAAACCCCAGGTTGACGGAAGTGACCCCTTTTGATTTCAGGTAGTTGAAAAGTTCAATTAGAATAAAATCCATGATCCCGTTGGGCGCGTCGTTGGTCTTGCGGATCAGGTCGTAGGTGGCCTCGCCTTTGGCAAAATCGGGTATAATATTCAGGAACGCAATAATTTTTTCTTCTGAATTTTCGACGGTGATGATGGCTTGGTCTTTCAGCTCGTCCCAGTTAAACATGCCTTGCGAAAAGATAATTTCTGAGCGGTCCGTGTCGTTCAGCCATTCGTCGCTCACCGATTTAATTTTTTGAAGCACACCGTCAATTACCGGTGGCTCGTGAACGGTGGCTTTGTACCCGCGGTCAACCACCTTGTTGATGGCGTTGCGCATGGGCTTTTTTGCCCCTCCCTCAAGTTTGAAATTCAGGAGGTTGACCACGCCTTCCTGCCCCAGGAACAGATCTTTTTTCCGGAGCTGGTGATAGATTTCAAGGCTTTCTTCCGGGACCCGGTAAAAAATGCTTTTCATCCCGCTCTGGTAGCAGTAGTAATCGAATTCGGCGATGCACGTTTTCATTTCTTCCTGATTTTCGGCTACCGGGTTTTCAAGGGCCACAGCAAAATTTCCGGAGACACGGTAGGCAATAAATGCTTTCTTGCTTTCTGAAAAGAAAATCAGCTTGTCGTCGGAAGTTTTGAAAAAATCGAGGGCCGAATTCCCATGAAGTTTCAGCAATTCTTTGGCTAAAATCAGTTCTTCGTCGGTCACATTTTTCTTCGGAACATAGGACCGCACAAAAGTATAGACTAAAAAGGCAATGGAAACGAACCCACTTATGTTGATCGAAAGCAGAAATTTACGGGCAAACTTGCTGAGTGGCACCAGTTCTTCGGAACCGATCATGAAGTAATTCTGGACGGTATAACGGATGGATTGCATCAGGCTAAAATCGATGTTGAAATGCTTTTTGTCAAGATAATAAAAACCCCCAATGCCATAAATTAAAGTAGCCGCAGCCATAAACAGTGCTGTTTGGAGCCCGACGTTTCGCAGCTTGGGATTTGTTTTGATGTAATATTCACGGCGCGTGCCTACCAGAATGATTATCTCAATCAACGCCAGGCTTGCTTCCTCAAAATCAATGGCTTTAGTCAGGTTCCCGACAATCGAAACAACACACAGTACAATTGCAAAATACCAGGCTGTGCGCAGGCCTTTCAGCAAAAAAGCAGCCGTTGCCAGCAGGAAGAATCCGGCAGTTAATACCAGGTAGTTGGACGCATGGATGGCTTCAACCGGTATAAAATTTCTTAATAAATGCACGCGTTCGGAAATGGCCGGGGTTAAAACGGAGATGATGTTGATAATACCAAGGATCAACAAGAAGAAGGCCGGGAAAACACGCATCAGCAGCTTGTTCACTTTCGAAAGGAAAGCTAAGATCCCAACGACCAAAGGCGTCCAGAACTCGAAGAACCTGTATAGGAAGGTAATGGCAATGGCATCAACATTCGAAAAACCAAACCTGACGAGGATGTAGGCCATGGAAACTTCGATAGCCCCCAGGCCCCGCAAAAACGGCGATACGATTAGGAAAATGACTGAAACGATGTATCCCATTACTGCTGCCAGTATCGATGGGGTAAAGTTGAGGGCCACCATGGCCACATACAAATGCGCAATGCCAATAAATTCGATCACGATGGAAACCAAAACGGTGTAGAGAAATTGCTTCTTGTCGATTTTGTTGTTTTGCAAATCGTTCATAAAAACTTCGGTGGCAGGGATCAGTTTTACCAGCAGCGTATAGAAAAACCCGTTTTTCAGGATAGAACGGTAGATGTAGAACAGTATAAATTTTAAAAGGATAACCGCCCCCAGCGCAAACCATTCGCCCGAACCGACTGTGCCTTCAACAATGGCATACAAAAAAGCAGGTACCCCAACAATGACCACCGAAAGGATACCGATAAATCCATAAATGGATGAGGCAAAATGTATTTGTGTATTTTTTATCCCTTTTTTCTCGATGGCACCTGTAAAAAATGCAAGCGACGACACGCCCCCGGCAGGCAGAAAAACGCTGATCAGGTTTCGTTTGATAAACAGGACGGTAGCATCGGCCAGCGAAACTTTCTTTTGTATCGAGGCAAACGAAAACACATACATCAACCCCTGGAGCAGGATATAAATTCCGGTCAGGGCAATTCCTGCCAAGACCCATGAAACATTTGCCGTGTCGAGTACGCTTTTAACCCTGACGAGTTCGGAACGTTGGGTAGAAATAAACCAGATACCGATAGCAATAAAGAAAAGTGTAAAAATAAACTGGATGATCATCTTTCTGTTCTCACGCAAAAATGGAACAGCTTGTTCCGTGAACAGATGTGATACAGAGCTTAAAGATATTTTTCTTTTTATGCTGAACATAGAAATCGTTTTAATTACTGAACTTTAATTTTTACCAGGGACTGATGATCAAAATTAAGCAAAAAAATCCATCCCACAGAGGAATTGCTTTCTTTAGCTTTCAGAATAAATAATCTAAATCCAGATAAAAGCCGTTCTTCCCATCTCTTTTATCGAGTGCGGTTCCGTAATCCAGCGCGACGATAAAGTTATGGTCAACAATAAACCTGACCCCCGTCCCAACTCCGTAATGCATGGCTTCCATTCCTGGTTTATAATCAAACGCTGAGCCATTGAGCGTTTGGTCAATTTTATACTTGTCAGTAATAATCCCCATATCTTCAAAGAAATTAAAACCAATGTTCAGGTTCCGTTCAAGCACAACAGCACTAAAAGGCATGTAGCGAAATTCAAGATTGCTAAGCACGAACCCATTTCCTACCAGTCGCCGGTTTACAATTCCGCGAATTGTTTTACTTCCGCCCAACGCTTCCTGCGCCCGGTAGGACCCCATCAGGTTAGGCAACATATAAAAAGGGATGTTCCCGCTAAGTTTGGCCTGGTAGGCCAGGCGGTAGGCCAGCACAAGTTTTGAGGTCAACGAAATATAATGATGGAACTTAAATGTAAAAAGGGAATAGGGAAATTTGTTATTAAGAAATGGCGCAGCATTGGTATAAATGGCTTCAATCCAGAAGCCTTTTGTTGGTATGGCTTCGTCGTTACGGGTATCGTAAATTAAACTGGCTTTTGCATAAGTTGTAAACCCTCCGTGTTTTTGGTTTTGGGGGATGATGCCCTCTTGAATGTATTTTTCAAAAAGTGTGGGCCTGTTGGGCGCCCCTCTTCGGTAATTTTTAAATGGGTAGGTCGAAACATGGTAAAACCCAAGGCCCAAATCCCAATAAAAATGCGGTACAGGCAAATGCCCGTGAATATCAACGGAAACAATTTTCGATATTTCTTCGAAATAGTAATAGTTGCGTGAAATGAAACTGGGGCTTGCCGGATTTACAAACTCTCCGTTATAGAGCGAATTGTACCCGTTAAATCCATAAAATTGCTGAAACCCCCTTTTTACCATGGACATATCAACCGTCAACCGCAATCCTTTGGGCAGCATATTCCGTGAATCGAAGAACAGGTAATTCACATAGCCTTTCTTGGTTGTCCGCGAACTTTGCAAATACAGGTTAAACAAATAATTCGGATAAGCTGATTTTTTGCCGTAATAATAGAAATTCGCCAGCATTCCATATTGCAGGCCTTTGTCAGGATTATATACAAAAGAAGGCAGTACCCCAAAATCCAAACCTTTAATTGTTTTTGGAGTTGGGGCCTCATCCTGGGCATATAGATTTGACTGCTGGAAACAAATACCAGCCAGGATAAGACAAGAATATTTCAGCGTTATACAAAAATTACGAAGCATCGAAACGATCCTAAAGTATAGTTTTTGTGGTTCATATTGTGGTAAAATTCGACGGGTTAAAAATCCAGGCCTAACTTCAGGTTAAAACCGTGCGGATTAACGTCCAAAGCATTCAGCGACATGTGATAACCCTTAAAACCTATATCGACATAAGAATACAAGTGTTTGCCGATTTTTAAAGAAGCGCCACCGCCTGAATAGACATACAACCCCTGTTCTGAACCGGGAGTGATTGGCCCGTATGGAGGAAGATAATATGGATCTTGTTCCTGTTTCTTGTAATTTTCAAATGTCACGCCTGTTGAAAGATGGAGAAAAGGAGTTAGCTTTCTGCCTCTTGTCAGGTTCATTTTTGAGTCGAGATACACAGCTAAAAATCTCAAATCAGTCAGGCTCCAGCCATTGTCGTAATGAGACCCGCACCAGGAATATTCGGTTCCCAACCCAATGGAGAATGAATGCGTCAGACGATAGTTTTCAGTCAGGCCAATCCCGTAAAAATTCGTAGCATGTGTACTGAACAAATTTTGGATCTCAACCGAAGTGGTAAATCGCCTGGTCTGATTGGATTCAACTTGCCCGATCGGAAGGCCTGATTTTTTGGCAAGTAAAGCTGCCGGGATGAAAAGTGTGAAAAGGATGATTATTCGCTTCATTTCTCTTTATTGATTGGTTTTTTGGCAATTAAACAACTGGCGAATGAATTGGTTCCAACGTTTGGGCCGAAGATAAAAAAAGCCCGCTTCCAAATCATCGAAAGCGGGCTTTAAAATTTATATATAAATTTCTATTTCACGAATAGCAATTCCCTGTATTTAGGCAGTGGCCACAATTCGTTGTCAACAATCAGTTCAAGTTTGTCGATGTGGTAACGAATGTCGTCAAGATAAGGCCTGACGCTTGATTCGTAAGCATAAGCCTTTTCTTTTTCCGATTCAATGGCGTTGGCAACTTTGCGGGCTTCGGTCATTTCTTTTACTTTAGCTTTAATTGCTGAAACATTTCCACCAATTTCTCTGATCAGTTCCAGACGGCCTTCGGCAAGCGATTTGAATTCTTCGTCGCTGAAAACAAGTTTTAAGTTCTTCACGTTTTCAAGCAACATGGTTTGGTATTCAATTGCAGTTGGAACAATGTGGTTGATGGCCAAATCGCCCAGCACGCGTGACTCGATCTGGATTTTTTTGGTATATTTTTCCAATTCAACTTCAATACGGCCTTCAATTTCGCGAGCGCTTAAAACGCCGGCTTTTTCGTATAAATCAACAACGCGTTTGGTGTGCAAAGCTTCCAGCGCTGTTGGTACGCTGGTAATGTTTAACAGGCCACGGCGGGCCGCTTCGTCTTTCCATTCCTGGCTGTAACCGTTTCCATCGAAGCGGATTGGTTTCGATTCGATGATCAGTTTTTTCAGGATTTGGAAAATAGCTTCGTCTTTTTTCACCCCTGCTTCAATCAAGGCATCCACTTCAATTTTGAATTTTACCAACTGATCGGCAATGGCAGTATTCAGTGCAATCATGGCCGAAGCGCAGTTTGCCGATGAACCTACTGCACGGAACTCGAAACGGTTTCCGGTAAATGCAAAGGGCGAAGTCCGGTTGCGGTCGGTGTTGTCCAGAATAATTTCGGGGATACGCCCGATATTTAATTTCAGGGCAGTTTTTTCGTCCGGGGTCATTTTGCGGTCAACAACTGCTTCTTCCATCATATCCAGCATTTTGGTGACTTCTGTTCCCAAAAAGGCGGAAATGATTGCGGGCGGTGCTTCGTTTGCGCCCAGCCGGTGAGTGTTTGGTGCAGTAAGGATACTGGCCATTAACATATCCTGGTTCACATATAGAGCTTTCAAGGTGTTGATCACGAAAGTGAGGAACTGCAGGTTCGATTTTGGGTTCTTCCCGGGTGAATACAGGTTGACACCGGTGTCGGTTGAAAGCGACCAGTTGTTGTGTTTTCCTGAACCGTTGATCCCGGCAAATGGTTTTTCGTGGAACAAGGCAATGAAGTTGTGGCGACGGGCAATTTTCTTCATCAGGTCCATGATCATCTGGTTGTGATCGTTGGCCAGGTTCACTTCCTCGAAAATCGGGGCCACTTCAAACTGGTTCGGGGCCACTTCGTTGTGACGGGTTTTAACCGGGATGCCAAGTTTGTAAGATTCGTTTTCAACATCTTCCATGAAACGGAAAACGCGGGTAGGGATCGAGCTGAAATAGTGGTCGTCCAACTGCTGGTCTTTCGAGGCAGAGTGTCCCATCAGGGTACGTCCGGTAAGAACCAGGTCGGGGCGGGCCATGAACAAAGCTTCATCAACCAGGAAATATTCCTGTTCCCAACCCAGGTTGGCGTTTACTTTGGTCACGTTCCGGTCGAAGTACTGGCAAACTTCGGTGGCAGCTTTGTCAACTGCAGCCAGGGCGCGTAAAAGCGGAGTTTTATAGTCGAGGGCTTCTCCGGTATAGGAAATGAAAATTGTAGGGATACACAAAGTGTTGTCAACGATAAAAGCTGGAGAAGAAGGGTCCCATGCTGTATATCCGCGGGCTTCAAATGTTTGACGGATACCGCCACTTGGGAAAGATGAAGCATCTGGCTCTTGTTGCGACAACATGGAGCCCGACAAGGATTCAACTACTGTTCCACTTTCGCCGTGAACAATGAACGCATCGTGCTTTTCGGCCGTGCCGTCGGTTAATGGATGGAACCAGTGGGTAAGGTGGGTTGCACCGCCTTCAAGCGCCCATGCTTTCATTCCCTGGGCAACCTGATCTGCCATCTTCCGGTCGATTGGAGTGCCATTGTCAACAGCATCAACGACTGCTTTGAAGGCTTCTTTCGACAGGTATTTCTTCATTTTCGGTCGGTCGAATACACGCATGCCGTAAAAATCGGATACCAGGTTTTCTTCGCGTTTAACTTCAATGGGTTTTCTTTTTAAAACCTCTTCAAGTGCTTTAAATCTAAATTGTGCCATAGTTTAAAAAATTTTAATCATTTATTTTTTTGTCAGTGTTCTCAAATTTGTGCGGTATGCACATAACAAAAATATATAAAAAATGAAATTCAGGCATAGAAATTTAGGCAAATGCAGATAATTTTACAATTAATTCAGAAAACTAATGAAAATTGTTGGGGTATTGGTGAAAAAATGTTAATTATTTGGTAAAACGCTAAAATGCAGGCGAAATGCAAATTTTGGCCCGGAGCGGGCCTGCTCTTCTGAAAAACGACGGACCCGATCGTTGAAATTCGCCGGAAAGGCCATAAACCAAAGCTTATTTTTTCTTCTTTTTGGTTTTGTTGCTTTTTGTACCTTCTTCCATCAATGCGCGCCAGTCGTTGGGGTTTGCTTCCGAGAAATCGATGGTAGCCGTGTATTCTTCCCTGTCGATAATTAAAACACTAATTTTTTGGTCCAGGAATGATTCGATTTCGTCCAGGATCGGCTTTTCTTCAGGACTGCAAAACGAAACGGCCAACCCTTTTTTTACACCGCGGCCTGTGCGGCCTACCCGGTGAACGTAATTCTCGGCGACTTCAGGCAAATCGTAGTTAATGACATAATCAACATCCGGAATGTCGATCCCCCTGGCGCTCAGATCGGTGGCAACCAAAACTTTTGTTTCGCCTGTTTTAAACCGGTCCATCACATCAAGCCTGTCTTTTTGTTCCTTGTCGCCATGAATGGTCAGGCTTTTAATGCTGACCCTCTCCAGCGCTTTGAATACCCTTTCTGCCCTGACTTTTGTGCGGACAAACACCAATATTTTTGATCCACCGTTTTCTTTGATCAGCCGTTCGAGGAAAAACCGTTTATCGTCCATGCTGATGAAAGCAACCGAATGGGTCACATTTTTGGCTACCGGATTTTTCGGCGAAATTTCTATCCTGATTGGGTTAACAACCAGCGAGTAAGCCAATTCTTTGATTTCAGGATTAATGGTTGCCGAAAAAAATAGTGTTTGGCGTTTTTGGGGCAAGCGGTGGATCAATTGCCTGATATCTTTGATAAAGCCAAGGGCCAGCATGTGGTCGGCCTCGTCGAGCACAAGTGTTTTTATGTTATCCAGATTGATGTGGCCCTGGCTAACCAGGTCGAACATCCGCCCCGGAGTGGCGATAAGGATATCAATCCCACTTTTCAGCCTTGAAATCTGGGGATCCTGATCGACGCCCCCAAACACGCAGGCGGTGTTCACACGGGTGTGCTGGCCGATGGAATGGAAAACTTCGGTGAGCTGCAGGGCCAGTTCGCGCGTGGGAACCATAACCAGGCAGCTCAGGAATTCGCTCCGGCTGCTTCTTTTTTGCTGATGGATTTGATCGATTACCGGAATGGCAAACGCGGCGGTTTTTCCGGTCCCGGTTTGCGCAATGGCCAAAACATCGTCGCCTTTTAAAATGGGCGTAATGGCTTTGTACTGGATGTCGGTTGGCCTTCGGAAACCCAGCGTTTGCAGGTTTTTTTTAATTTCAGGGGAAATGCGGTAATCATCAAACTTCATAACACGGATCGTTTACAACAGCACAAAGAAACGCATTTTT
>JBBIHV010000067.1:0-19530 GCA_037446835.1 Sunxiuqinia sp.
ACCGACTCAGGCCCCGATTTTTTTAATGCCCGCATCCGGATTGGCGAAACAATCTGGGCCGGAAATATCGAAATCCACCAGAAATCGTCGCACTGGTACCTGCACCGGCACGACACCGACGCTGCCTACGAAAATGTCATCCTGCATGTGGTTGAACAACACGACAAACCGGTAAAGGTAAAAAGCCACGACCTTCCTGCGCTGGAAATCAGGTACCCGTCAGAAATTTTTCAAAACTACGAACAGTTGCTCCGTTCGCAAAAGTGGATTGCCTGTCAGGAAATGCTCCCTGAAGTTGACCCGTTTGTGCTGCGGTTTTGGTTCAGCTCGCTGATGATTGAACGGCTTCAGGCAAAAACCGGCGAAATACTGCAAATTTTGCAGCAAAACCAGAACAATTGGAACGAAACGTTCTACCAGTTGCTGGCGCGCAATTTTGGAATGAAAACCAACGCACTGCCTTTTGAAATGCTGGCCAAATCGCTCCCGCTGCAAATCCTTTCGAAACACAAAAACAGCCTGTTCCAGCTCGAAGCCTTGCTTTTTGGCCAGGCCGGGCTGCTCAACGAAACCCTTTTGGGCGACGACTATTTTTTATCGCTCCGGAAAGAATATTCGTACCTGTACAAAAAATACGGTTTGTCGGGGATCGAACTGCACTTGTGGAAGTTCATGCGGTTGCGGCCAATCAATTTTCCAACCATCAGGATTGCCCAGTTGGCCATGCTGGTCAATCATTCTTCTGCCCTGTTTTCGAGGATACTGGAAACCGAAACCCTCGACGGCCTTCGGAAATTGTTTGAGGTTTCGGCTTCGGAATACTGGGACAATCATTACCGGTTCAATAAAATTTCAGGTGAAAACCGGCAAAAAGTACTGGGCGAAACTGCTTTCAACAACCTGGTGATAAACACCATTGTACCGATGCTTTTTGTTTGGGGCGAACAGCACCTCGATCAGGTGATGAAAGACCGCGCGCTGCTTTTTCTTGAAAAACTGCCACCCGAATCGAACCAGGTTATCCGGAAATGGAATGAACTGGGAACAGAAAGTAGTTCTGCTTTCGAAACGCAGGCTTTACTTCAGCTAAAAAACAATTACTGCGAACCTAAAAAATGCTTAAATTGCCAATTGGGAGCAAAGATCATAACCACTGTCAACCAAACGGGAAATGAGCCAGCCATACAATAAATTTCAGAAAGCTTCGAGCAAAACCATCCGAACGGGCATTGTATTGCTCTTGCTGCTAGTAACCTCAGGAACCCTGTTCTACTGGATACACGAGCAGTACCCGTTGATCGACGCTTTCTTCATGACCATTATCACCATCTCGACTGTTGGGTTTGGTATGATTCATCCATTATCTGATGCAGGGAAACTCTTCACTTCAGGGCTCATCATGTTTAGTTTGGGAGGTTTGGCCTGGGTTGGTTCGAACATGGCCCGTTTTATTTTCGACGGAGAATTAAAAAACTACCTAAAAACATACCGCGTGGACAAGAAAATTATGCAACTGAAAGACCATACCATCATTGTCGGGTTTGGCCGGAACGGCGAACAGGCCGCCATGGAGCTGAAAGACGCCGGAGTTGATTTTGTAATCGTCGAAAAACGGGAAAACGTGCTGGCCCGCGTTCGTGAGGACGAAAGCCTGCTTTACATCCAGGGAGATGCCACCCGCGAAGAAACCCTGTTCCAGGCACGGATCGAACATGCCAAAGCCCTGATCGCCACTACGCCAAACGATGCCGACAATGTTTTCGTGGTGCTGACGGCCCGGAGCATCAACCCGGCACTGAAAATCATCAGCCGTGCTTCTGAAATTGAATCGATAACCAAACTTCGCCGCGCAGGCGCCACAAATGTAATTATGCCTGAACGCATTGGCGGGCAACGCATGGCCAAACTGGTGACCCAGCCCGACGTGGTCGAATTTCTGGAATACATTCTTTTACAGCAAAGCAAGGATGTGAGCCTCGAAGAAATTTCGTGTACCCACATGGCCGCCCATTTTGTAAACAAAGCGCTGAAAACGCTGCGTGCCAGAGACAAATCGGGCATCAACATTGTGGGAATTAAAATCAGTGGCGCCAAATATGTGTTTAACCCCGATCCGGAACTGACCTTGAGCCGCGGCGACCAGCTTTTTGTGCTGGGTTCTCCTTCACAGGTAAACGAATTCAGGAATGTGCTGGAAAATACGAAGTAAAAAAGAAAAAAAATCAGTGATTGGTTGACAGTATCCTGTCGTTCAACTTTTGCCATGAAACAAATTACAATTTTAAGCTTTCTGTTCCTTTTCATCTTCCCAACTTTACTGAAAGCCCAGTGGAAAAGTGAAACCGGTTTTACATTGGGTTTCATCGACCCAGGGTATGACAAAGGGTTTAATGGCGACCGAAGCTTGGGGCCTTACATGAAACTGGGAATTGCCCAAAGCTGGAACAACCCCGATTCCAGGTTTTCATTCCGACCTGAAATTGGCATAAATGCTGAAAGTGTGTCGGTCGATATGGAATCCGGAGGAATTGCCGTCCGTATTTCGGACAGCGGAACCATTCTGAGTATCAACGGAGAACTGGCCGCTATGGCACAACTTCGGATTACCAAACAATTCGTTTTCGCTTGCGGCCCGGCAGCCAAATATTTGCTCACGGACAAAACCTACATGGTCCATAAATTTTTGCCCAACTCCTCCATGACCGATCTTCCTGCTTCAGAAGAAAAATACGACGGGTTCAACCGCCGGTATTTAAACCAACCATCGCTGGGCATAAAAGCCCTGTTCTTTAAACGAAACCTGAACGAAAAAATCGACTTTGGCATGGCCGTTGATTGCCAGTGGAAAAAAGACAGCGAAGAAATCTTCAATTTCACAAAAACAGTTGAATTATCGTTTTACCTGGGAATCGACTAACTGTTTTGCCCTTCCCGACAACAAAAACAAACCCGGATTACCCTTTCAGCAATTGGTCCATGCGGGGTTTATCCAGAATTTTAATCGAGCGGCGGTTGGTTTCAATCAGGCCTTCCCGGCACATTTCGCCCAGTGTTCGGGCCAGCGACGGGCGGGCCACTCCAAACATTTCGGCCAACTGTGCCTGCGATTGCCGAATTTCTACCGTTTGCAACCGATCGCCAGCCTTTTCGAGCAGGTAATGCGCAATTTTTTGCCGGATGGTGCGAAACGACAGGAATTTCAGTTTCTGCGACAAAAACTGGGCCCGTGTTGAAATGATATTCAGGTAATTGTCCAGGATCAGCGAATTGGATTGCAGCAACTTAACAAATTCGGCCTTCGGAACCGACACCAATTCCACCTCGGTATTGGCCGAAACGGTTACCGGGAAACGGTTTTGGGTTCCAAACAAAAAAGCCGAAGCCAACGGCTGTGGCGCTGCCAAATCCTCAATCTTTATGGTTTTTCCTGAATAGTCGTTCATTTCAGCTTTCACGCTGCCACGCTCGATGATAAGCAGGCGGTCGCAGATTTCACCACCCATAACAATCACTTCGCCTTTCTGGTATGTTTTAACCTGAAAATGAATCCCGTTGAGCGACGTTTGCACCCCTTCAGGAGAAAGGCCCCGGAAAACGGGCGACTGGCAAAGTATTTCGAGTCGGATCATAAGACAATCAATTCAGTGTGTTCGATTATAAATACTTATAGCTATGAAGACCATTGTTCCTGTTGTTTCTATTGTTCCTATTGTTTGTCGGTGCTTTCAGTTGTCTTCAACTTTTTGATCGGGTTGTAACATTTGGTACATTTTATACAACCAGATGGGTGTAGTTTTGTTCCGGAAAAATACTAAAATATGCAACGCGAAATTGTAAATATCGACGAGGAAAAGTGCAACGGGTGCGGCGTTTGTGTGCCAAACTGCCACGAAGGTGCATTGCAAATTATTGATGGTAAGGCCAGGCTCATAAGTGAGTTGATGTGCGACGGGTTGGGGGCCTGCCTGGGCCATTGCCCCGAGGGCGCGATAACCATCGAGAAACGCGAGGCCGACGAATACGACGAAGTAGTGGTGGTGCAACAAATTATCCCGAAAGGCAAAAACACACTGGTAGCCCACCTGAAACACCTGAAAGAACATGGTGAAACCGCATTTCTGAAACAGGCCGTTGGTTACCTGAAAAGTCATACCCGTGAAATACCGTTCGCGGTTGATGCCGTGATTGCTGAAGTCCACGCCACAAAAGCAGAACAATCGGGTTGTGCCAGTGGCGGGTGCACGGGTTCACAGGCAGTAACTTTCGAGCCTCAAAACCTGCGTTTTGCCCCGGCGCCAACTTCAACCGAAGCTCCTTCGGCTTTGCGGCAATGGCCGGTCCAGATGCACCTGATCAATCCGGCAGCTTCCAGCTTTCAGGGAACCGACTTACTTTTGGCTGCCGATTGTGTGGCCTTCAGCATGGGTAATTTTCATACCCGGTACCTGCCCGGAAAATCGCTGGCGATTGCTTGCCCGAAACTCGATCAGGGCAAGGAAATTTACGTGGAAAAAATCCGCCGCCTGATTGACGAATCGCGGGTAAATACCCTAACGGTGATGATGATGGAAGTTCCGTGCTGCGGGGGTTTATCGAACATGGTAAAAATGGCTGCATCGCAGGCTATGCGAAAAGTTCCGGTTAAAGAAATCATTGTCAGCATCAAGGGCGAAATTCTGGGCGAAACGTGGGTGTAGCCAATCCGTGCTGCTTTTCGCAAAACTTCATGTTCCAGTCGTGTACAAAACTGATTGTCACAACCTTATCGTTCGCATAGAAAACCAAGGATGTGAACCATGTTCCGGTTTGGTTTAAAATTAAAGACATCCATTTAAGAGCCAGGTTTTCACTTTGAGTGAAGCCCTGAGTTGTTTTTGCACTGTTACTGGTCGAACTCATCGCACAACATCGAAATGACGAAATAAACGCCACCGTTGGCGGTTTGCAATTGGCATCTTTTCCTTCCGGATTTGCAATCCAGCACGCTTAGGCTTTTTGCTGAAAACAAAAGAGGCCCCTTTCCCGGAGCCTCTTTTGCATTTGTACTGAATACGTTTACCAGGGGTTTATTCCACGACGATTACCAGGTATTTCGAGGCTTTCCAGAATTCTTCCGGTTTGTCGATCACCAGCGATTCAACGGTTTTGGTTCCGGTGAGGTGATACGAATCAACCGGGTGATTTGTAATTACTTTTGCTTTCTTGACATTCAACTTCAGTTGTTTAAACTCGCGGATGTCAATTTTCTGGAAATAGTCGCGATTGAAACTTTTTTTCAGGGTTATGGTTTTGCCTAGGCCTAAAACGCCACCTTCTTTTTCAATCACATTCTTTTCGGCCAGTTCTTTCTTGGTTCCGAAGGCATAATAGGCCGTATTCATGGCATCTGCCTGCTCTTCAATGGCCTGGTTCTTTTCCTTGATCGTTTTTTCGCTTTCAGCAGTAATGGTTTCAATTTTCTGGTTCAGGTTGGTCACATTTACGTGAAGGTTTTCCAATTCCTTTTTCAGGCTGGCAATTTCACCATCTTTTTCACCTACCTGTTTGGTCAGGTTGTCGATCATGGTTTGGAGTTCTTTAATTTTTGCCGTAGAAGCCCGGTATTTATTCGTAAGCGACTGTACAAGAGCTTTGTTCTTCTGAAGGAGATCATTAATCTGCTTAATGTCTTCCTTAATTCTCTGTTTAGCCTCAGTTTTCATTTCAGCTCCGGGAGCTTTTTCAACCGAAACAATTTTTTCGATGGTTTTAATCGAGTCGAGGTTCGACTGGATTTCGTTCATCTGACCAATTAATCCCAGAATGGAATTATCTTTCTGTACGCCAATTTGTGAAATACTGTCCTGTTTGGCTTGCATCCGGGCAATTTCTTTCTTATGTTGACCGCATGATACCAAAACCATAACTGATAAAACGACTAATAACTTTTTCATAGGGTATAATTTTAATGAATAAAAAAAATCAAATGAACAGATGGTTAAATATGAGCTATTACGATTGATGCAGGTATTGGATACAAAGATAAGCAGCTTTTTGATTTATACGCGCCAATTCCTTTTCATGCCAGAAACTACTTACAAACGCCATTTATTGTGTGGCCTTTTTCTTCCGAATAACCTGTTCAAGGTCAAACGATTCGAACAATTCGAGGATGCGCTTTTCTGTTTCATCAAAACCAATCCTGAAAATTTCGTCGGCTTTATCAAAATCAAAAGTATTGAACAACCGGGTTTGAGGAGGATCGATGACAAAATCGCAAACCGCAAGGCTTTCATTAACGTTTTTTGCAAAGACTAACCTGAAAGTACGTTCGGCAACCGCTTTAAATCCGGTAATATTTTCTTCCGGACCATTGTGGTTGACGTGTACCCCGATGAGGAAACGGCATTGATTACGGATACAATCGACCGGAAGATTATTGAACAGGCCCCCGTCAACATAAGTTGCCCCATCAATGATCTGCGGCTCAAAAACTACCGGTATGGAAGCTGACGCCAGTACCCACTGAAATAGTTTTCCTGAACTTTTTATTTCCTGAAGTCCGGAGTTTAGGTTCGTAACCGTGCAAAAAAATGGTTTTTTCAATGCTGAAAAATTATCCTCTCGAATGTGGTTTTCCAGCAACAACTGCACTTTCTTCATATCGAGCAAGCCACTTGAAGGCAGTTTCCACTTGATCATTTTTATCATTTTGCTCGATTTTACCAATTCCAGAATCTGGAATGGCTCCATTCCTGAAGCATAAAACACTCCGACCAAGGCGCCCATGCTTGTTCCGGAGATTATTTCGGGATGAATGCCGTATTTCCGGAGAGCTTCCAATACACCGATGTGCAGGATTCCGCGTGCACCGCCGCCGCTGAGCGCTATCCCAAATTTATAAGGCTTTGTTTCCACATTCATTTGTTGGTTGATGTATGGTTCATAACAGTTTGCAACAGGATTTTATCAGTTGTTTTCACACGGGAAATCCGAGTTAAAATTACATAAAGGTAAAATGATTCGTAGCCAAAATTTTTACTTTACTTCAGAAAAATTTCAATATTCACACATTGTTATGATGTTCGGCTTTTTGGGCATTTCCCGTCTTCGGTCTCCCGTCTTCCGTCTTTTTGTCCCTGTCCTGCCCGGGTTAGCCAATAATAATTTCTTCAATTTTTCCAGCCACTTCCAGCCCGCCGTTTCGTCCGGAATCGCTGAAAATTATTTTTCCTGATTTTCGTTCGGTCAGCATAACTTCAGGCCGGGCATTCATGCTTTCTTCGATCCGGCCATCCATCAGTCCCAAAATTGGAGAAGCCAATGCCGTCGATGGTTCGCGCATCACCTGTATTTCAAGCGTATATTTTTTGTTTAGCATCACCAGCTCAACTTTTTCGGCATCAACCTGCGATTTCAGCAAACGGCTTTGGTTGTAGGTTGTGAACTGGATTAACCGGTTGTTGAACCATAAACCGGCAATAAATCCGACAAAGGAATAGCCGAGGTAAGGAATTTTGGCGACCGAAACCTTGAGCGAAATCCCGGAGCGGCTGAAATGGTTGGATTGCAGCCAGATGTAGGCACTCGGGAACGATTTTCCCCAGTCTTTTTCGGTATAACCGCGGCCCCGATCGAAATTCAACAATTCGCCGTCCAGTTCAATTTCGCCTGAAACCGAATGGTCTAAGCTGATGATGCCGTGGTTACATTCCATGAACGGCAGGAAGGAGTAAGGGCCCATGATTCCGGGCGAATACCAGTGGTTTGGCCAGGGCACATTTCCATCAAAACTCAATTCGCCTTGCAATCCGGGAAGGTTGAGGCGCAGGTTTTTGTCAGAAAACTGGTTCCCGTTTATCGAAACCTGAAACTGGCCGGGCGCGGCATGGAACAAACCTGATTCAAACTTGTGGTACCTGGCCGTCCGTTTTTTTCCATCGAGAACCTGTATAAACGCCTGGCGGTTTCCTTTTCCGTCGATGGCAATTCCGGGGATGATGGCCAGCGCTTTATCTTCGGCCCTGTTGACCACCTTGAAATACCAGCCCTCGAAATACGATTTCCGGCGGGCCTGGCCTTGAAACTGTTCAGGATGAAAGATTGACCGGAGTGCTTGCCTGTCCATAAAATTTTTCTGGAAAATTGATTGTGCTTACAAGGTATGGGTTTCTTTTGTATTTACTTCAGTTTTTTTCGGGAGGATGAGGTGTTGCAAGATGTTGAATTTTATTTTCCTTGTGGTTTGTGCATCAAACAATAGGTAGGTTTCTGCGAAAGTTCGTAATATTGCAGGCTATAAAAAGGGACCTGAAAAATACGGTTAAACCCTATTTTCAGGATAGATGAATACAATATTATTCCGATTTGACAGTTTATCCTAAAGCATCAAAATTCAGAGATTGGGCAAACACAACTTATATCGTTTCATCCTTGTTGCAGTACTGTTTTTCCTGGCCGGATGTTCGACCCAGAAAAACACGGCTGTGTCGCGGGCGTACAACAACCTGACCGCCCATTACAATGTATTTTATAACGGAAGGGAAAGCCTCAGAAAGGGAGTTGAAAAGATAAACAACTCGGTTGAAGATGACTACTCGAAAATTTTGCCGCTTTTTAAATCGAGCAACCCATCAACCGCGACGGCAGCAACTTCCGACATGGACAATGCCATTTTGAAAGGCTCGAAACTCATCCAGTCGCACTCGATTACCAAAAAGCCCAAACGACGGAAAAACAGGAGCAAAGCCTACATCCGCTTTGCCAGCCGCGAAGAGTTTAACAACTGGGTCGATGACGCCTATCTGCTGATGGGCGAAGCTTACTTTTACAAACATGCATACCTTTCGGGCATTGAGAATTTTTCGTATGTGATCCGGAAATTTCCCAACGACCCCTCGCATTTCGAAGCTTCCATCTGGCTAATCCGTTGCTATACCGAGCTGGAGCGTTACGTTGAAGCCTACGAGCTTATTCAGCAAATGCAAAACGATGAAAAATTTCCGAAGTACCTCGAAGGGCAATTGGCCGCGGTAACTGCCAATTATTATGCACAACAGCACAATTATACCGAAGGCATACCTTTCCTTTCGATTGCTGTTAAAAGAACTTCCAACAAACAGGACCGGCTGCGTTACATGTACGTTTTGGCACAGTGGTACCAGGAAACCAAAAATGTAGAGAAAGCTTCGCAAACGTTCAGGGAAATTACCCGGATGGACGCGCCTTATAAGATGGCCTTCAACGCCCACATCAGTGCAGCCGGTACATTCACCGGAACAGGCGATGCCACCAAGCTGAGAAAAGAGCTGAACAAAATGCTGCGCGATAAGAAAAACCTCGAATTCCGTGACCAGATTTATTTTGCCATGGGAAACATTTCGATGAAAGAGGGAAGCAAAGACCGGGCAATGAAAGAGTATTCCAAATCGGCATCCATGAGTTCGGCCAATTTATACCAGCGCGCCCTTTCGTGCCTGACCCTGGCCCAGCTTTATTTTGATGAACTGAATTACAAAAATGCCCAGAGTTATTACGACAGCGCCATGGTGGTGATCGACGACAAATATCCGAATTATCAGCAAATTTACGACCGGCACAAAAGCCTAACCCGCCTAACCGACAACATTTACGCGGTTGAGCGCGAAGACAGCCTTCAGCGCCTGGCCAAAATGGATGAAGTTTCCAGGAACAACCTGATCGCCAAATGGATTCAGCAAGCCACCGAAAAAGAAGCCAAAGCCAAACAAGCCGAAACGGCCCGGATGATGGACCAGAATTACTTCAGGCAGAACGAAAGCCGCTTTGGGCTGAGCCAGCAGCAGGCTGGGTCCGGGTGGTATTTTTATAACCCGACAACCGTTGCCTACGGAAAAGTTGAATTTGAAAGGCTCTGGGGAAAACGGAAACTGGAAGATGGCTGGAGGCGGTCGAACAAACGCTCTGTCTCTGAAGATGAAGCTGCTACCCAGGCTAAAGATTCGGTGCTGACGGCCGGGCCGCAAGTTAAAAAAGTTAAAGATTCGAAATCGCGCGAATATTACACCCAGGATTTGCCTGTAAACGACTCGCTTATAAACGTTTCGAATGCCAAAATCAGGAATGGATTATACAACGAGGGACGCATCTTTAAAACCGATTTTTCCGACTATACCCGCGCAATCGAAGCGTTTGAAGACCTGAACAAACGTTTCCCTGAAAATTTATATACCCTTTCGTCGTGGTTCGAGCTGTGGGATTTATATACCAAACAAAAGAATCAGGAAAAAGCTGATTCGTATAAAAACCTGATTATTGGCAAATACCCAAATTCAAAATACGCCAAATACCTGCTCAACCCCAACTATTTTATTGAGATGGAAGCCCGTGCCGACAGCGTGAACCGGATGTACCAACAGGCATTTCTTGAATATGAAGGCGGAAAATACGCCAAGGCCGGCGAAATTGCCCGGAAGATAATGAGCATGAACCCCGATAGCTTGCTGGTCCCGAAAATCAAATTTTTAAGTACCGTTGCTGAAGGGACGGCTTCAACACGCGAAAATTTTGCCAAATTGTTGACCACTTACATCGCCGATTACCCGAAGGCCGACCCCAAACCATTGGCCGAACAAATCCTGAAATTAATCCAGGACAGCACGCTGGTCGATTACCAGAAACTGGTTGCTTCGGGTTACCTGAACGACTCGATCAAAAACCGCGAATTGCTGGGCAACAACAAAAAAGGGGCTGATGAGTTTGGCGGAAAGTTCTCGTACGACGAAGACCTGCTCCATTATTTTGTGATCGCCTATCCGAAAAATGCCAACGTTGACCTGAACCGGCTGAAATTCGACCTTGCCAATTACAACATCGACCATTATACCAAAACCGATTTCGATGTCGAGACCCAGAACCTGAACCCCAATACTTCGCTGTTGCTGGTGCGTTCGCTCAACGATAAGGAGCAGGGCCTCATTTACTTCAGGTCCATCATCAGGCAGCGTGAAGTTTTTGAAGCCCTGAAAAACATCAAATACGTCAATTTCATCGCGTCATCAACCAATTTCAGGGAAATAACTTCTGAAAAAGACGATGCCGATTACCTGAAATTCTTTATAAAAAACTACAGCCAGTTTATAACCGGCAACTTTACCGAAGAAGCGCTTCCGGAGCCTGAAGTTTTAATGGCCAAAGCGCAGCAGGAAGAAAATGCGTTGAAGGAAAAAGGAACGTATGTGACGGTTGCCCCAACCGGTAACGGCCTGGATATTTTTACCCCGGAAGTTACAGGTAACCAGAATTTTGTGATTGCCGTAAATTCTTCCGGAGCCAACCTGAAACAACTCGTTGCCGCTTTTGGCGACCACAACCGCAACCAGTACCGGCAGTCGAACTTGTCAATCAGCCAAAGTAAGATTGATGATTACCAGTTGATGATCGTCAGCGCGTTTAAAACGAAAAACGAAGCCATCGGTTATTTTACCAGCGCACTTGCCAACCGGAAACTTTTCAAAAGCCTGGATACCCTGAGCTACCGGAATTTTATTGTAACCGATGCCAACCTGAAAAAACTGACCGAAACCAGGAAGTTGCCTGAATACATGAACTACTTCAAAATTAAATACATTGATGGGGCAACAAATGCCCCGGGGGCCGAAAAACCTGTGTACAACGGCCCTTACAAACAGAATTTAGACGGCAACCAGTCGTTTATTCTCATTGTCCCGAAGGAAGAGGCCAAACCCGACCCGCTGGTTGATGCTATCCGCAAGTTCAATGCGGCAAGCTTCCCCGGTCAGGCGCTCACGGTGTCGTCGGGAATGCTCGACGATTTCAGGCTCATCGTAAAAGTTGAAGGTTTTAAGGGCAAGCAGGCCGGGTTGGATTACCTGAGGGCCATTGTACAGGACCAGTCGGTTTACGGCCCGATTGAAAATGCCAGTTACCGCAATTTTGTGATCACCCCCGAAAACGAAACAATTTTCAGGAAAGACAAGAATATCCTGACTTACATGGAATTCTACAAGCAATTTTACCTGAAATAATTCCTTTTTTCAAAGTTACTTCCATCGGGGGCCCATTCGGAAAGAATTATCTCGCAGGGTTAAAGTTTGTTAAACAAATACTTTTTGGGGTTTCAAATTGTTCCTATATGTACTTAAAGCCAAAGGCAGGTTTATCAGGTGGCAAACTGTTTATTCAGGGCAGAAAGGAAAATTCGGATTTTGATATTTTTAACTTTAAAAGCAACCGCGAATGAAACAGACAAAAATACTTTGGACCGACGACGAGATCGATTTACTGCGTGCCCACATCATTTTCCTTCAGGAAAAAGGTTTTGACGTGGTTACGGCCAATAACGGAACCGATGCCATCGACCTGGTCAGGAAAGAATTTTTTGATATTATTTTTCTGGACGAGAACATGCCGGGGCTCAGTGGGTTGCAAACGCTGAACGAAATAAAGACAGTCGATCCGAATGTTCCGGTGGTGATGATTACCAAGAGCGAGGAGGAAGACATCATGGACGAGGCCATCGGTTCGAAAATGGCCGACTACCTGATCAAGCCGGTGAACCCGAACCAGATTTTGCTGTCGATCAAGAAGAATGTTGATCAGCGCAGGTTGGTCACCCAACGAACGACCTCGGCCTACCAAAGCGAATTTTCGAAAATTGGGATGCAGATCGGCGACAAACTAAGTTTTCCGGAGTGGGTTGAAGTGTATCGGAAATTGGTTTTTTGGGAATTGGAACTGAGCACTTCCGAAGATTCGGCCATGGACGAAATCCTGAAAATGCAGAAGGCAGAGGCCAACGTTTCGTTTGCGCGGTACATCCGAAATTCATACCAGTCGTGGTTTAGCGCCAATCAAACCGACCGTCCGCTCCTTTCGACCGATATTTTCAGGAAGAAAATTATTCCGCAGGTTGAAGCCGGGAACAAGGTTTTTGTATTGGTGATTGATAACCTCCGGTACGATCAGTACCGGGTTTTGGCTTCGGTAATCAATAATTACTACCACATTGAAGATGAAGATCTTTATTGCAGCATTTTGCCCACTGCCACCCAATATGCGCGCAATGCCATGTTTTCGGGCTTGATGCCTTCAGAAATTGAACGGCTTTACCCGGAATATTGGGACGACGACGACAACGAAGGCCACAAAAATCGTTTTGAATTAGAACTTTTGCAAACCCAAATGGCCAGGCTTGGAAAGAACTTCAAGCTGTTTTTCGAAAAAATAACCAATCTTAAAGGCAACAAAAAAATGACCGACTATTTGGGGAATATCCTTCAAAGCGACTTGTCGGTAATGGTTGTCAATTTTGTTGATATGATTTCACATGCCCGGACCGAGATGGACATGATTAAGGAGCTCGCGAGCGACGAGTCGGCCTACCGGTCGCTCACGCTGAGCTGGTTCAACCATTCGTCGCTGCTCGACCTGGTGAAGCTGCTGGCCGACAACAAGGTGAAAATTGTGATGACCACCGATCATGGCAGCATCCGGGTTGATGATGCCCAAAAAGTAATCGGCGACCGCGAGACCAATACCAATCTCAGGTACAAATTGGGGCGAAACCTTAATTTCAAATCGAAAGCCATTTTCGAAATCAAGAACCCGGGAACCATTTACCTGCCTTCGCGGAATGTGAGCACTTCGTATATTTTTGCCACCAATACCGATTTTTTTGCGTACCCGAATAATTACAACTACTACGCCCAATATTACCGGAACACCTTTCAGCACGGGGGTATTTCGCTCGAAGAAATGATAATCCCGGTGGTTACTTTGATGCCTAAAAGCTGATGGCGTGAAATTCCAAAAAGGGAACCAGAGAAAACAACACTTTCGTCTTTGGCATCATTACCGAAAAAGCCATGCTTTGAATATTCGATCAAAGCATGGCTTTTTTGGTATATGCTATTTGCAAACTGGGACTGAGACTGAAAACTGTGACTGTAACTGAGACTGAGACTGTAAACTTTTTTATCCGATAGCTGCATCCAGAATCCGTTCAACATGAATTTTTGTTGTATTGAGCAGTTCGATGTCTTCCATATCGCTGGTTTTCAGTATTAACGGCAGTTCTGTCCCACCAAGGATCAGTCCGTGAATCTGACCTTCGTTGTACATTCGGGTTGCAATCGAGAGCAACCTGCTTTTGGTTTCAGGAAGGAACCGGCCACGAACCAGTTCTTCCATATAAATTTTGTGGATATATTTTCGCTCGTCGGGCATCGGGGTAATAATTTCCATCCCGGCAGATTCAAAGCCATCTTGAAAGAAGTCGCTTTCCATGGTTGTCATGGTTCCAAATAATCCGAGCCTGGTGTATCCTTTTGCCAGGGCGTAGGCTTTGGTCGATTCGACGATGCTCACCATTTTTGTTTTTACCCGTTCAACCAGGGCATCATAAACGAGGTGAGGCGTGTTCGAAGCTAAAAAAATAACTTTGGCCCCGGCCTTTTCGAGTACAAATATTTCTTCCGAAAGAAAATCGACCAACTCTTCCTGGTGTTCGTTGACAATCAGGTTCATCATGTGCGTCATGTTGATGCTGTTGATGATGATGGACGGATATTCACGCTGTCCGGTACGTTCCTGAAAACGGGAAATGATCCGATTGTAGTAATCAACTGTTGAAGCTGGGGCAATTCCCCCAATCATTCCGATGGTTCTATACTGTTTGATCATACGTGATAGGTTTTTTAGAGCGTCAATGAAATTTCTTTACTTTTTCAACTTTTTCCCTCACCACTTTCCGCCTTCATTTTCAATTTTATTCTTTTATCCTCCTGAACGTTTGACTTTGTAATTTTCATTCTTCAGAATATCAATTACTTTGTTGCAAAAATCGCCCTGAATCAGAATTTCACCATCTTTTGCTGAACCTCCGACTCCACATTTGGTTTTCAGCAATTTGGCCAAAGTTTTTAAATCGTCGTCCTTCCCCACAAACCCGGTGATTAGGGTCACATTTTTCCCATTTCGCTGTTTGCGGTCAAGCTGTACCCGGAGGTTCTGTTGTTGCGGGGGAAGTGTTTCTGAACCGTTTTCAGAATTCGATTCGTATCGAAAATCAGGATTGGTTGAATAAACCGTTCCGAGTCTGTCTTTCCAATCGTTGGCCATTTTCCTGAAATTTGCGGTCAAAGATAGTAGTTTTTACTCCCGATTATTTTTAAAGTAAAGCTATTTTAATCGGGTTATTAAAAAATGGTTCGGGAAATGGCCAAACCGGTCAAGGCTCATGCTTGGGACTGTTGGTTTTATCGCAAAGCTTCTTCCAGGATATTTCCGGCACAATTATCAGGAATGGGCATTTTCAGGATTTCAAGCACGGTCGGCACCATGTCTTCGCCCAGCGTTTTGCTATGTACCTGTTTGTGTTTTATGGCGTTTCCGTATAGGATGAAAGGGATGTTTGAGTTGTCGTTGTATATGGTGCGCTGATATTTGTACACCGGTTGCCAGCCGTCTTCGAGCTGATAAAGCACATCGCCCGAACGCTTGAAGTTGTACGAATTGGCAATCGTGGCAAGCTGTCCCTTGGTGTAATCGCCTTGTGCAAACGACGAGGCCGGCAGCGCAATTTTCACGCCTTCGAACTGGTTGATGAAATTGGCCGTTTTGGTCTCGATATTTTGTAACGAAATGTTTTTCTTTTCGAGCAGGTCGCGGTCGAAATACAGTTGCTGGTCGCCTGCCACTTCAATCCAGTCGCCTTGACCGTAGGTGATGTTCAGGTACGATTTGAGCAGGGCGATGGCGCTTTCAGGCGAAAAATTCCCCACTGGCATCTTGAATTCTTCTTTCAGGTAATCGGCCGGATAAATTGACGAACAGCTTGAGGTTAGCACAATCAGGGAATTTCCCTTTCCAACCGTTTTGTCGATGTAGTCAATCAGCGAGGCGATATCCTGGTCGAGACGCAGGTAAGTATCTTCCATTTCGACCGAAGCCGGGCCAAACGAATTGTTCTCATAATCCATTGAGGTGAAGGTGAGCGCCAGAAAATCGGGGTTTTCGTCCAGCCCCAGATCTTCGGCCTTGATCAGTGTTTCGGCAAAATCCCTCACCATGTCGTTTGCGAAGGGTGTTGTTTTCAGGAATTTATAACTTCCGGCCCGTTCTTTAATTTTTTTCAGGTTGTAGGGGAACGTGTTCCATTTGTCGTAATACCCTTTTTCAAGAACATAATCATCGGCAAGGCTTTCGTCGTAGCTCGACAGTGGCAACAATGTTGACCAGTCGCGCTGAGTGTAAGTTTTGGCAAATCCATTCTCGTTGAACTGCCGGACCCATTCCGGAAAATTATCGACATAATACGAACTCGAAATCATGTTTCCGGTTTGCGTGTCGAACCAATAGGCGCCATTGGCGGCATGCCCGGCCGAAAGTACCGCGCTCACGTCGTTCATGGCCACGCTGAAAACCTTCGACTTGTTGCGGGTATTAATTTTTATGAGGTCGCCAATGGTGGGCGACAGCAATTTGGCTGCCGAACATTCTCCTTCTTTCGAATCGCTCCCAACGGTGATGTAATAATCGTCGTTAATGCAATTTATCTCCTTGTCTTTCAGCCGGTCGTACCAACTGTCGTTTATAATTCCGTGTGCGGCCGGGTAAGTTCCGGTGAAAATGGTGGCTGTTCCCGTAGATATTTTCTGAATGTGCAAATCGAGGTGCGCATTGGTGAAATCGGCGCCTTCGTTTACCAGGCGTTTAAATCCCCCGGATTGAAATTTATTCCAGAACCGGGTCAGGTAATCGGTACGCATTTGGTCAACCGAAAGCACGACCACCAGTTTCGGCACAGCAGGTTCCGAGTTCTTTGTGGCTTGTGCCATAAGGAAATTTCCGGATACGAATGTCAGTGAAAGGAACACGAGAAGAAATAACTGTTTTGTCATGGTTGGTTCAATTTGAGTGGCAAAAGTATAAAAAGAATGAAGCATCCCCAATTCAAAACCTATAACGCACAAAAGCCATGAAAAATTATTTTGCCCGGTTCCTGTGTATTTTTCTCCACTCCGGAATGATTGCCCGGACACAAATATGCCTGAAAACCAGAAACCGGCAGTCCTCGAAAAACTGCACTCGACAATTGAGCGATCGGAACTTACCAAAGTACAAAAGAAATTTCAGGCAATTTGTGAAAGCAGTGGATTCCGGTCACTGGTTTCCGGTCTGAAAAATGGAATTTATAAAGTCGCGACTCCGGACGATGATTACGGTTACCGGCACGAAATCGTCTTCGAAATGAAAAACGGTCGGATGATTTCGGTTTATTACGATGAAATTCACCAGGATGGCCACGCCAAACAACACGATCAGGAATACGGCAAGCGAATGATGAAAAGTGGTACGAGTCCGGCCATTGCCTATGTTTCGTACGAAAACCAGATGCTCGAAAAGCAGGATTTCAACAAAGTTGATGCTGTGAGCGGAGCCAGTTATTCGCTCTACCGGTTCCGGCTGGCCATTTTGTATGCGATATGGAATTCAGGACAGTTGTAAATGGAGTGTTGAAAAAAGAAAAGCTTTGGTTATATTTAGCCAAAGTTAGAATGGCTTGACTATGATTAACGTGCAAAAACAAATAGATTATTTGGAAAAGTACTTCTGAAAGCGACATTGAAACAGCTTCAATTTTAATCTCTTCCGGAAAATATATCGAAGGTATGTTTTTTTGCCACCTTTGTATCGAAAAAATTATTAAAGCATTGGTAGTAAAACAGGTTCAGGATATACCGCCACGGTCGCACGATTTATTTTACCTGACTAACCTTGCCAGGCTCGGTTTTACAGAATCTCAATCAGAATTCATGCAGATACTGATGAAATACCAGTTGGAAGGAAGGTATCCGGAACATTACCCCAAAATTCCTTCAATCGAAAAAATTAATGAATACCTTTGTCAGACTAAAGACTTACAACAATGCTTCAAACAGATGCTATAAAAATTGTTAAGCAATATGTTGCAAACTTGAATAATGGTGGTATTGCCATTTTTAAAGCATATATATTTGGTAGTTATGCGCGAAATGAGGCCAACGAAAACAGCGATATTGATGTGTTATTGGTTTCTGAAGACTTTGACACCGATGATGATTTGATTTTATCGAAACCCTGGTCTCCAAAATTCAGGATAGATTACCGGATCGAGCCAATTGCAATTGGCAAAAAGCGGTTTCAGACTGATGACACATCGCCAATTATTGAAACTGTTAGAAAAGAAGGTTTGGAAATCGCTTAGCTAAAAAGAACTTCTCCATCATTTCAACCAAAGTTACAAACGAAGAGAATCCATTGATTACCAATGGCTTAAATTTCTGACCACTAACCACTTAGACTGGACACTCATTCCTGCTTTTACGCCGTTTTCCGGTACCTCAGCACAGCTAAACTCAGGAAGGTTATTCCCAGGATTGACAAGGCCACAAACTCGTGGGTGAGGTCGCCAAAGTTCGAACCTTTGAGCACCACCATTCGCATTACTTTCATAAAATGGAAAACTGGGTTTACCTCGTCAACCAGCTGCGCCCAATGCGGCATACTGTCAACCGGGGTGAAAATGCCGCCCATCATAATGAATATCATCATGAAAAAATAGGTCACAAACATAACTTGTTGCTGCGTGTCGGCAATGGTCGAAATAAAAAGCCCCAATCCAAGAATGCCCAACAGGTACAAAATACCAAATCCAAAGATCAGCCACAGACTACCAACAATGGGCAAGTTAAAGACAACCCGGGCAATCAGCAGCCCAAAAGAAAGGTCGAAAAGGGCAATCACCATAAATGGGATCAGCTTCCCGGCCAGGAACTGTATTCTCGTGATGGGTGTAACATTCAACTGTTCGATGGTGCCATGCTCTTTTTCTTTCACCAAACTCATTCCTGAAAGAAATAAGCCAATGAGCGTGACCAAAATGGATAGCACTCCGGGAGCCATGTACCATTTGTATTCGAGTTCTGAATTGTACCAAAACCGCGATACGCTGTTGATCTGGAAAGGCGGATTGAATTTGGGCAAGCCCTTCCATTCGGCAATGATGTTTTTGTTGAAATCGCGGATGACTGAAGCGGCATACGAATAACCCAGCTGTGCCGATTGCCCGTCGATGGCATTCACCAGCAATTGCAGGCTGGCTTTGTCGTCGCGGATTAAATCGCGTTCAAATCCTTGCGGAATGACCAGAACCATATCGTCCCGGTTGCGCATAATTTCCTTTGTTCCGTCTTCCGGATTGAACGACGTGTTGTTGATGGTGAAAAACGGCGATGCTTCCAGTTTCCCGGCCAGTTTGCGCGAAGTGGCCGACATGTCTTTATCGACCAGGAAAATATTCACATTTTTCAGGTCGTAGGTTGCCGCGAAAACCAGCACCAGCATTTGCATCAGCGGAATCATAATGATCATCCGTAGCATGGCCTTGTCGCGCTTTACCTGGATAAATTCTTTCTGTATGACGTAAAATAATGTTTTCATAAAATAAGTGCCTAAAGTTATAAGTGCCTAAAGTGCCTAAAGTTGAGCACCGCAATTAACTTTAGGCAC
>JBBIHV010000068.1:0-7130 GCA_037446835.1 Sunxiuqinia sp.
TATGAACAGTGTGATCGAGTATAAAAAGAGTAAAAAATAAAGGCCTCCCCCAAACTCCCTCCACAAGAGGGGGCTTAAAAAGGCGGTTCGCGAAAAACTTGGAACTTGAAATTTGGAATTTGAAATTTAAGACATCATGATACATACAGACATTAAAAAAGTAATCGTTCTGGGGTCGGGAGCACTGAAAATTGGTGAAGCCGGTGAGTTCGACTATTCCGGATCTCAGGCCCTGAAAGCGCTGAAGGAAGAGAATGTGGAAACCATTCTGATTAATCCGAACATTGCAACCATTCAGACTTCGGAAGACATTGCCGACCGGATTTACTTTCTGCCGGTTACTCCATTTTTTGTGGAACAGGTCATCATCAAGGAAAAACCCGATGGCATCCTTCTGGCTTTTGGCGGACAAACCGCGCTGAACTGCGGGGTCGCGCTTTTCAAAGGTGGTATTCTGGAGAAATACAATGTAAAAGTGGTTGGTACTCCTGTTCAGGCCATTATTGACACCGAAGACCGTGAAATTTTCGCCGGGAAACTGGCCGAAATCGATGTAAAAACACCGCGAAGCATTGCCTGCACCAACATGCAGGAAGCTTACGAAGCGGTTAAAACGATTGGATACCCAATCATTATCCGGGCGGCTTACACGCTGGGCGGACTGGGAAGCGGATTCTGCGCCAACGATAAGGAACTGGAATCGCTGGCCTCCAAAGCATTCACTTATTCACCTCAGATTTTGGTTGAAGAATCGATTAAAGGCTGGAAAGAAGTGGAATACGAGGTGGTTCGCGACCGTTTCAACAACTGCATCACTGTTTGTAACATGGAAAACTTCGATCCGCTGGGAATTCATACCGGCGAAAGCATCGTAGTTGCCCCGTCGCAAACGCTTTCAAATTCCGAATATCACAAACTGCGCGCACTGGCCATCAAGATTATCCGTCACATCGGAATCTTGGGTGAGTGCAACGTACAATACGCGCTCGATCCACACTCGGAAGATTACCGGGTAATTGAGGTAAATGCCCGTCTGTCGCGCTCTTCAGCGTTGGCTTCGAAAGCGACTGGTTATCCGCTGGCTTTCGTGGCCGCCAAACTGGGTTTGGGATACGGACTTCACCAATTGAATAACCAGGTAACCAAAGTAACCACCGCAGCATTTGAACCGGCACTCGACTACATCGTTTGTAAAATTCCGCGCTGGGATTTGAATAAATTTTCCGGAGTATCGAAAAACCTGGGAAGCTCGATGAAATCGGTGGGCGAAATCATGTCGATTGGCCGTTCGTTCGAAGAAGCTATTCAGAAAGGTATCCGGATGGTGGGCATCGGGATGCACGGGTTTGTTGCCAACAAGGAAGAAATTACCATTGAGCAGATTGACGAAGAACTGGTACATCCTACTGATCGTCGTATTTTCGCGATTGCCGAAGCGTTCAACAAAGGTTATTCGGTGGACGACATTTACGAAAAAACGAAGATTGACCGTTGGTTCCTGCAAAAGCTGCACAATATTCACCATACAAAAAACAAGCTTGAACAAGTACATTCGCTACCTTCTTTGGACGATTCCTTGTTGCTTCAGGCTAAGAAAGAAGGATATTCAGATTTCCAGATTGCCCGTCTGGTGCTGAAATCATCGAATAAAGACATTAACGGCGATTTGCTGAAGGTGCGCGACTGGCGTAAAAGCAAGAATATTCTTCCTTCAGTAAAACAGATTGATACGCTGGCTGGCGAATACCCGGCCCAAACCAATTACCTGTACCTGACCTACAACGGCAGTGAGCATGATGTTGAATTTCAGCACGATAATAAATCGGTGATCGTTTTGGGTTCAGGCGCTTACCGCATTGGAAGTTCGGTGGAGTTCGACTGGTGTAGCGTGAACGCGATTACCACCATTCACAAAGAAAAGTACCGGTCGATCATGATCAACTACAATCCGGAAACCGTGAGTACCGACTACGATACCTGCGACCGGTTGTATTTTGACGAACTGACTTTCGAACGGGTGATGGATATTGTTGACCTGGAAGTGCCGAAAGGCGTGGTTCTCTCGATGGGCGGACAGATTCCGAACAACCTGGCCATGAAACTGCACCGCCAGAATGTACCTATTCTGGGAACTTCGCCGCTGAATATCGACCGTGCCGAGGACCGCAAAAAATTCAGCTCACTGTGCGATAATCTGGGAATCGATCAGCCGCGCTGGTCGGAATTAACCAGCATCGAAGACATCTACCAGTTTGTGGATGAAGTGGGTTTTCCGGTTCTGATCCGCCCTTCGTATGTGCTTTCAGGAGCGGCCATGAACGTGGTTTCGAACAAAGACCAGTTGCAACATTTCCTGACCCTGGCGGCTAACGTGTCGAAGGAACATCCGGTGGTTGTTTCCGAATTTATTGAACAGGCCAAAGAAATTGAGATCGACGCTGTGGCCAAAAACGGAGAACTGGTGGCTTATGCCATTTCGGAACACGTGGAGTTTGCCGGAGTTCACTCGGGCGACGCGACCATCGTTTTCCCTCCTCAGAAACTGTACATTGAAACCATTCGCCGCATCAAGAAAATTGCACGTCAGATAGCCAAAGAGCTCAATATTACCGGGCCATTCAACATGCAGTTGCTGGCCAAGGATAATGACATCAAGGTGATTGAGTGTAATTTGCGGGCTTCCAGAAGTTTCCCTTTTGTGTCGAAGGTGATGAAATATAACCTGATTGAGATTGCGACTCAGGTGATGTTGGATGCGCCGTTCCAGTCTCCTGACAAATCGTTGTTTGAGCTGGATTATGTGGGCGTGAAAGCCGCGCAGTTCTCGTTTGCCCGTTTGCTGAATGCCGATCCGGTTTTGGGAGTGGATATGTCGTCAACCGGCGAAGTGGGCTGTATCGGCGAAAATTTCTACGAAGCCATTTTGAAATCGATGCTTTCGGTGGGGTACTCCATTCCGAAGAAAAACATCCTGATTTCTTCAGGACCTGCGCGCTCAAAAATCGAATTACTGCAAAGTGCGAAGATGCTGGCCGAACGCGGGTTCAACCTTTATGCCACCGGTGGAACCCAGCAATTTTTAGCTGATAACGGTGTGGAATCGACCCGTTTGTACTGGCCAGATGAAACAGACAAACATCCGAATACGCTGGAATACATCAAGGAAAAGAAAATTGATCTGGTCATTAACATTCCGAAAGACCATACCACGCGCGAAATCACGAACGGATACACCATTCGGCGCAGTGCGATCGATTACAGCATTCCGCTCATTACCAACGCCCGTGTAGCCAGCGCATTTATTTACGCTTTCTGCAAATACGGTGTTCAGGATTTATCAATCAAAAGCTGGGACGAATACAAAGATTGATTTCCTGGTTCCAAATCAACAGAGACGCGATTAATCGCGTCTCTGCAACTGTGGCCGATTTCCTTTTATCTGATTTCAGCCCGATTTCAGGTGTGTTTGGAATTTTGCTAATTCCGTTTTACAAAAACATATCTCAGGTTTAAAACCATCGCGAATTCTTCGTAAGTTTTTGTTGTTTTTGGATCGGGAATGGAGTATTGTTTCGCGCCATACTGATAACCCAGTTCAACGGCAAAAGCTTTGCGGCTGATCCTTTTGCTGTACCATTCTTTTCCGATCAGAAGCCCGAAAACTGGTAAATTAATTTTAACGTTATACTCGGGAACTGCATCAACATTTACTTGTTTCCATTTGCCTACGAATCCACAGTAAGTACGGTCTGTTCGTTTGTAGATCAATGTTTCCAGAAACTTAAATCCGGCTTCGTAATCGTTGAATTTAATGTTGCTCGTTTCCGAAGAAATTCCTGTAAATACCTCAAATCCTGTGTATTTCGAAATCCAGATGGTTGCGCAGGGTTTCAGGCTTAAAACTGATAGTTCGCCGCCTAAACCGACCATTTTTTGCGCAAACGAGCTCATTTCAAAGAAAAGTAGCAGTACTAAAATTACTTTTAATCGTTTCATCGGGCAAGTGTTGTTTAATTCTTGTTTCTATTGTTTCTATTGTTTTGGGATAGTTGGCATTCCGCTTTTTCACCATTTTTTCAGGGCGTTCAAATTGCGCTGGTTGACAATGTTTTTTGCTTCAGGAGTGTAAAGGAACTGAAGTTCGTCGCTAAAATATTCGGCGATTTTTCCTCGAACCATTTTCATAGTCGAGTTGAGCAAATGGTTTTGCTCGGTGAACCCTTCGGGCAAAACGGCAATGGTGGTTGGCAGCCAGCGTTCGGGGAACGATCCTTCAAATTTTCCGCCAGCTTTATACGCGTCAATTTCATGCTGAATAATTTTTAATGCTTCGCTCAAATGTCCGGAGGATCCGGTTTTTATCCCGTGTTTTTCCAGTTCGCGGTTAATTGCGGGCATGTTGGGGACGATCATTCCTGAAGTGTAGGCATTCTGGTTATTGTACAACATGCACTGATCGATGAAGGGCGACTGGTCAACCAATGCTTCCTCGATTCCTTCAGGACTGAATTTTTCGCCATCGCTGCCAATCAGCAAACTTTTAAAGCGACCCAGAACGTAAAGAAATCCATCGCTATCCATGTAACCCATGTCGCCGGTATAAAGCCATCCGTCCTGAATGGTTTCGGCAGTCGCTTTCGGGTTGTTCCAGTAGCCTTTCATCACGTTGTCGCCTTTCACCACAATTTCGCCTTTTTCGCCCAGCGGCAGTTCATTCCCGTCCAGGTCGCAAATTTTCAGGCTCATGTACTTTACCAGTCGGCCTGAAGAACCGAATTTGATGGCATGGAGCGCGTTGGACGAAATGACAGGTGCAGCTTCTGACAGCCCGTAGCCCTGGCACATGGGCATCCCAACGGCAAAGAAAAAGCGCTGAAGTTCGATGTCAAGCAAAGCGCCACCTCCAATGAAAAGTTCCAGTTTGCCACCAAAACCTTCCCTGATTTTCGAGAACAGGATTTTATCGTAAAAATTCAGCAATGGTTTATAAAATGCCTTAGTCCCTTTGCCCCGGTTCCAGCCTAACCCGTTGTATTTGTAGGCTATTTTGAGGGCGTGATTGAACAGTTTTTCGGCGACAGGCCCTTTTTGCCTGATACTCGATTCAATGCTTTTTCTGAAGTTTTTGGCCAGCGCCGGAACGCTCATCATGATGTTTGGCTGGATTTCACGGATGTTTTTCGGGATGTTTTTAAGTGTTTCGAGCGGTGTTTTACCAACTTCGAGCGCGGCAATACTTGCTCCGTTAATCATGAAGCAATACAGGCATGCCGTGTGTGCAAATGCGTGGTCCCACGGAAGCAGTGCCAGTGTTTTCCATTTTTCGGTGATGTCCATCAGGGTGTTCGACTGCACCACATTAGCCGCGTAATTCAGTTGCGAAAGCATGATGCCTTTGGGGTCGGCTGTTGTTCCCGATGTGTACGAAATATTGGCGATATCGTCGGGCAGTACCGATTGGTAAATGGCCTCAAAAACGGCAGCATTCGTTTTCAGGTATTCATCGCCAAGCGCCAGGACTTGTTCGTACGAAAAATCCTTGAGCCCCGGGCTTTCTTTGCCGTCGAGGTAAATTACTTTTTCGAGCTCCGGAAGTTCGTTCCTGATTTCCTCAACTTTGGAGGCATGTCCTTTCGACACGATAATCATTTTGCTTCCTGAATGGGCCAGCCTGAATTTCAGTTCACCAGCCGAATCTAATTTTACTGAAAGCGGGACATTGATGCCACCGGCATATAAAATTCCCAGTTCGGAAATGATCCAGGCGTTCCTGCCTTCCGAAATCAGTCCAACACGATCGCCACGCTGAAGCCCCAGTGCCAGCAAACCCGCACCAAACCTGAAAACCAAATCGTGGGTTTGTTTGTAGGTAGTTCCTTCAAACCTGTCCTTTTGTTTTTCCCACAGGTAAATGTTGTTGGGAAATTTGGCCACACTGGTTTCAAAAAGTTCGATGATGGTTTTCATTGTTTTAGAATTTACTGGTCAGATGAATTCAAAAGTACAAATTTTATCATACAGTCAATCTTTGTCGTTCCGATGGAAAGCTCCAAAAAAAGGGCCGAAGCCCTTTCATTTATTTTGTCCCGAATGTGTAAACCGATTTTTCATAGAATTTTTGTCCGGGGGTCAGCGTAACCGGTGGAAAATGTGGTTTATTCACCGAATCAGGATAATGTTGGGTTTCGAGTGCAACTCCCGAATAGCTTCCGAATCTTTTCTGGCCATCGACCGTTAATTCCGGAATCCAGTAACCGGTATAAAGCTGGATTCCTGGCTGAGTCGTGTAAACTTCAACGGTCCTTCCTGAAGTTTCTTCGCTCAGGCATCCGGCATAAACCAGTTTGCCTTCAGCATTGTCGAGAACATAATTGAGGTCGTACCCGTCGGCCAGCCCGGCAATATCCTGGCCCAGTTTCTTTTTGGCCAGGAAGTTGAATGGGGTTCCAACAACCGGGACAATTTCTCCTGTCGGAATCATATCAAACGATCCGGTATAGGTTTTGGCTGTTAATTCGAGGTCGTGGTTCAGGATCGTTTCATTTCCACCAGTCAGGTTGAAATAAGTGTGATTGGTGAGGTTGACAATGGTGGTTTGATCGGTTTCGGCTGCATATTCCATGCTAAGTTCGTTGCTGTTATTTAAAGTATAGGTGCAACTTACCTTCAGGTTACCGGGATAGCCTTCTTCCATGTCAGGGCTCAGAAGGCTCAACTTTACACCAACTTTATCATTTTCATCAACGGTTTCCGAAGCCCATAAACGGCGGTCGAAGCCAATCAAACCGCCATGCAGGTGGTTTGCGCCGTTGTTAGTGGCCAACGAATAATTTTTGCCTTCGAGCGAAAATTTGCCTTTGCCGATCCGGTTGCAACATCTTCCGCAAACACAACCAAAATACGGATAACTGCCCAGATATTCGGAACTTAAATAGTTTTCAAGCTTTTCGAAGCCACAGGCGATGTTGGCTAATTTGCCGTTATTATCCGGAGTTTCGATACAGGTTACAATTGCGCCATAATTGGTGATTTTCACAGTTACCCGATTGTCGTTTGTCAGGGTAAATAACTCAACTTCATGGCCTTCATTTGTTTTTCCGAAGAGTGATTTTGTAATTTTCATCTGTTTA
>JBBIHV010000068.1:7230-19137 GCA_037446835.1 Sunxiuqinia sp.
ATTTCGGATACAAATTTAATTTTTCTGTTCATACTGGTGGGTACTGGTCGTGCGATTTGTTTCGATTTATTTTTACTTTTGAAAACTGAAAAAGTAAATACCAAAACGAGTGAAAAATATTCAGATTGACGATTCGCTGGGCGTTCCCAAATACCGTCAAATTATTAATTCAATTTACACGGCCATTACGATTGGGGACCTAAAACTGGGAGACAAAATTCCTTCCCTGAATCAGATCTGTGCTGAGTTTGAACTTTCGCGCGATACGGTCATGGTGGCATTTAATGAATTGAAAGCCAAAGGAATAATTAATTCGATACCCGGAAAGGGTTACTACATAAACAGTACAGAAATAAATGTGGACCAGAAAATTTTTGTGCTCTTTGATGAACTGAATAATTTCAAGGAAGATTTATATACCTCGTTGCTGAATAGCCTTGATGCCAAATCGAATGTAGATATTTACTTTCATCATTTTAATTATCAGGTATTTAAAGATTTAATTTCAGAAAGTTCAGGAAAATATACCTCCTATGTAATCATGCCCGCTACCTTCGATTATACCGTTGATATTGTTGGCAAACTTCCGAAAGACAAAGTTTTTATACTCGATCGCCTGAAAGATGACCTTGTTGATTACCCGGTTGTTTATCAGGATTTTGAAAAAGATGTTTACGACGCCCTGAACGATGGCCTCGATTTGCTCCAGAAGTATTCCAAATTGGTAATGGTTTTTCCGGGCGGAAAAGAGCCTGAAGGCCGGATGATCGGGTTCCAGCGGTTTTGCAAGGAAAAAGCGTTTAAACCGGAGATCATCCGAAACATGGTGAACAAGGAAATTCAAGCCGGAGAAGCCTACTTTGTGCCATCCGACCGAAACCTGGTGCGTTTGGTCAAAATGGCTGCCGAAAAAAATCTGACATTAGGCAAGGATGTTGGAATTGTTTCGTTTAATGATACCGTTTTAAAGGAGGTTGTTGCCGGTGGGATAACCACCATTTCGACTGATTTTCAGTTGATGGGCCAAACTCTTGCCCGGATGATCCAGGAACGGAGCACTGAAAAAATCAGAAACCAGTCGGCTTTAATCCGGAGGAACTCCCTGTAATATGTTTCTAAACACGGATTTTGAATGAAAAACAATGGGGATATGTCCTATTTTTACCAACCAGTACCTACCAGTTGAAATTTTTATTTATGAGTAAATTTAGTATTGAAGATCATCCGCACAGAAGGTTTAATCCTCTGACCAACGATTGGATTTTAGTGTCGCCACACCGTGCCAAAAGGCCCTGGCAGGGGCAAGTCGAAAAGACAGTTGCCGATGAGCGCCCGGGATACGACCCCGGTTGTTATTTATGCCCAGGCAATGAAAGGGCAGGAGGGAAGTCGAATCCCGATTACAAAGGAACATTCGTATTTACCAACGATTTTAGTGCTTTATTGACTGATACCCCGCACGGAGGAATGGATGAAGGCGATTTGTTTCAGGCAAAAAGTGAAAGTGGAATTTGTAAAGTTATTTGCTTCAGCGAAAATCACAGTATGACCATTCCTGAAATGGAAGTGGAAGATATTCGTAACGTAGTTGATGTTTGGTGTGAGCAGTTTGAAGAACTGGCAGGCACAGATTTCATTAATTACGTCCAGATTTTTGAGAACAAAGGTGCGATAATGGGCTGTTCCAACCCGCACCCGCATGGACAAATCTGGTCTTCATCGTCAATCCCTGTTGAGCCGGCAAAAGAATCGAAAACCCAAAAGGAATATTTCGCCAAACATGGAACAACCCTGCTTGGCGACTACTTAAATGCTGAACTTGACAAGAAGGAACGGCTGGTAGCCGCGAATGATCATTTTGTGGCATTGGTCCCATATTGGGCTGTGTGGCCATTCGAAACGATGATTATCAGCAAGCGCCCGGTCCAGAATATCCTGCAATTGTCTGACGAAGAAAAAACCGGCCTTGCCGATGTTTACAAACAGCTCACGGTTAAATACGATAACCTCTTCGAAGTTTCGTTTGCGTATTCATCGGGGCTTCATCAGGCGCCAACCGATGGCAAAGATTATCCCGAGTGGCATTTACATTTACATTTTTATCCACCGCTTCTCCGGTCGGCAACGGTTAAAAAGTTTATGGTTGGCTACGAGATGCTTGCATCCCCACAGCGCGACATTACTGCCGAACAAGCTGCCCGGCGTTTGCGCGAATTATCAGACGTTCATTATAAAAAACAAATCAATAAATAATTTAAACTTTAATAAAACTATGACAAAAATTAACGCACTAATTGAAAAAATAGGCGATGGAACGAATCCATTGTTTCAGGAATTATACGGCTTCGACGCTGCCGTTTTAAAAGAACAGGCTGCCCGATATTCTGCTTTAATGGCTGAGTTTCAAAAATTGTATGGAACCGACGAAGTCAGTCTTTTCAGCTCGCCCGGACGTACTGAAATTGGCGGTAACCATACCGACCACAATTACGGACGCGTATTGGCAGGCGCCGTCAACCTCGACATGATTGCAGTTGCCGCACCGAATGGAACAAAAACCATCCGTATCAAATCTGAAGGTTATCCTGAATTTCAGGTTGACTTAAGTACTTTGGCAATTGACGGATCGCAATTTTATACTTCTTCTTCATTGGTTAAAGGAATTTGCGCCCGCATGAAGGAAGTTGGCTATGAAATTGGCGGTTTTGATGCTTGCATCGAAGGACGCGTTCCCAAAGGTTCGGGCCTGAGTTCTTCGGCTTCATTCGAAGTGCTGGTTGGCGCCATCAATAACCACCTATTCAATAATGGTAAGATGAGCGCCGTTGAAAATGGCATCATTGGTCAGTGGTCGGAAAACAATTACTTCGGAAAACCTTGCGGATTGATGGACCAAACAGCCTGTTCGGTAGGCGGTTTAATTACCATCGATTTTAAAGATCCATCGAAACCAATTGTAAAAGAAGTTGATTTTGATTTTGTTTCAACCGGTTTTGCCTTGGTGATTACCGATGTGGGTGGCGGTCACGACGATGCTGCTTCACAAGCCGAATATGCTTCTCTTCCAACAGAAATGAAGGCGGTGGCAGCAGTGCTTGGCGCTAAAGTGCTGAGAGAAGTCACCCTGGAACAGATTGTTGAGAAAATTCCTGAAATACGTAAAAAGACTGGTGATCGGGCGATTCTTCGTGCGTACCATTTTCAGGGTGATAACCAACGTGTTGTAGATCAGGTGGCTGCACTCGAAAATAACGATTTCCAAAGTTTCCTGAAGATGGTGGTTGAATCAGGATATAGTTCATACATGTACAATCAGAATATTTTTGATGTCGTTCACAAGGACGATCAGGTAGTTTCACTGGCCTTGGCTTTAAGCGAAATGATCTTAAAGGGAAAAGGCGCGTGGCGTGTTCATGGCGGTGGGTTTGGAGGGACCATCCAGGCCTTTGTGCCGCAGGATTTACTGGATAAATATGTTAGCACGCTCGAACATGTCTATGGCAAAGGAAGTTGCCATAAATTGTTTATCCGCGCCAAAGGATCAATTAAAGTTGATCTGTAATCGGATATTATTGTAACGATTTCCGGTCATTCATTTTATTGGATTGAATGATCGGAAATCGGATCTAATTTTAGCGCTTTTTTGCACAGCACTCATAAAATACTAAGTTATTTTTTGCAATTTCGGGGACTAAAATTAAAATGAACAACACAAACATAAACTTCATAAATTAACAATCTAATTACCTCAAATTATGACACAAAACAAAAATTACACCGTGCCAATTATCATGATGATCATGCTTTTTGGTATGATTTCGTTCGTAACCAACCTGGCAGCGCCAATGGGTATCGTGTTAAAGAGTCAATTTGGAGTTTCTAATTTCCTGGGACTTCTGGGGAATGCAGGAAACTTTATAGCTTATGCAGTAATGGGAATACCTAGTGGTATTTTGCTTCAGAGAATAGGCTACAAAAAAACAGCTTTGATTGCGATTGCAGTTGGCTTCATAGGCGTTGGCATCCAGTTCCTGTCAGGACATGTAGGGCAGAATTCAGCATTTGCCGTGTATCTGATCGGTGCATTCGTTGCTGGTTTTTCTATGTGTCTACTGAACACCGTTGTAAACCCAATGTTGAACACCCTTGGTGGTGGTGGTAATAAAGGTAATCAACTCATTCAGGTTGGAGGATCTTTCAACTCGGTAATGGCTACTGCTACTCCTATGATTGTAGGTATATTGATTGGCGATGCAACAAAAGCACAGATTACGAATATTTTTCCGTTCATGTACGCAGCAATGGCTGTATTTGCGATCGTATTTGTTGTTTTATATTTTGTAAACATACCGGAACCTCATGCAGAAGCATCTTCAGAACCAATGGGAAACCTGATGTCTGGTGCCTTAAAGTTCCGTCATTTCGTCTTAGGGGCAATCGGTATTTTTGTTTATGTAGGCGTTGAAGTTGGTACGCCGGGTATTGCAAATTTGTATATGACTGCACCTACCACGGATCAGGCGCAAGGCATAGTTGAAGAATACCAAAATCAACAAAATGATGCAGCGTTTCTTCAAAATTTGTCAGAATTGGAAAAGCAAAAAAGAGAGGATTCTTTCAAAAATGCACAAAAAATAGTTGCAGGACAAAGTACGCCGGGATTGGGTATTGCAGCTGGAGTTGCCGGGGGTGTCGTAGGCTTTTATTGGTTCCTTATGCTGATCGGACGTTTGGTTGGTGCTTCTATTGGTGGAAAAGTTTCAAGCAAAAAGATGTTAGCAGTAGCATCATCCGTTGGCATATTATTTATTTTATTGTCTATATTCCTCCCCTTATCAAGTGAAATTAAAGTGCCTTCTTTTACAGCAAGCGGGTTTGGGTTAACGCTTGTGCCTACAAAATTTCTGTTTATCGTATTAGTAGGCTTATGTACCTCAATTATGTGGGGGGGGATTTTTAATCTCGCAGTAGAAGGATTAGGAAAATATCTTGCAGCAGCCTCAGGTCTATTTATGGTTCTTGTTTGCGGTGGAGGTATTCTTCCTGCACTTCAGGGATGGATAGCCGATAATGCTGGTTTTATGCCAAGCTACTGGGTAATTATTGCAGGTCTTGGCTACTTATTATTTTATGCTTTAATTGGAAGTAAAAATGTGAATACTGACATTCCGGTAAATTAATCAGAGATTTTCTTAGACATAAATTCATGAAGGATCAGTTATGATCCTTCTTTTTTTTTATCAAAATACCAAAATGAAACCAGTTTTCTTTTTTTTGTGAGTGGACATTTATTCTGTTAAAAATCTGTATATTTATTAAATACAAAAAAAATGGAGTTCAGAAACCATCAAAAAACGAGGCGTTACCGAAAAGCCTTACGAGTAGGAACCTAAAATCAAACTTTAATGGAAAACAAATTTTTTACGTTCATCAAACCTTATTTGACTTACATTGACGAGGGCAATTTTTTTCGTAAGCCATTTAGTTGGCTTTATGCATTACTAGCTATTGTAAATTTACTGGCTCCAATTTATGTATTTTATCAAGCCAATGAGTACAGGATTTTTGATAGCCCTACAAAGTTTATTTTAGTATTTCTGCTTTTATGGGCAATAATTGTGTTTGCAGGCTGGGTTGGTTTTCAGTTGTGGTGGGACAGAAGAACAAAAATAGATATGTCTTCAGGTATTGGAGATGAATTTATTGCAACTCCAGCCCTATCTCATTTTATACAAACATTTGGAGAATGGATAGGGACTTGGGTTGGGCTTGTTGGTTTTTGTTTTGCCATTTTTACAACAATTATTCTTGGAAACGAGGGGGATTATTTTGGTAATTTTATAAGGATACCGTATATGAAAACTGGATGGATGGCCGTTATAACCATGCCAATCGCTGGTTTTTTGATTATTGTTTTTTCAAGGTTTGTATCTGAACAAATTAAGGCATTATCATCGATTGCAAATAATACCAGAAAACTGAAATCTGAATAGTCATTTTAAGAAAAAAAAGAAGGATCATTTCGATCCTTCTTTTTTTTGCTCATAAAAAATGTTTTCCAGCAGAAATATAGATTTTATATCTCTTAGATAATAAAAGTAAAAAATACTTTTATACTTTCGTCAATACTATTAGATTAAAAATGGAATTGTATAAAATACATCCGCAGCATTATGTTGCTGTTGATTGTGTGATACTGGGTTATCAGGATGAGGAATTAAAGTTGCTGTTATACCCCCGAAGTTTTGAGCCTTATAAAGGCAAATGGTCGTTGCTGGGGGGATTTGTTCAGGACAACGAATCGGCTGATGAAGCTGCAGCCCGTATCCTGAAACAAACAACCGGGTTGGAGCAGATTTTTCTGGAGCAAGTGGCATCTTTTTCAGACCCAAACCGTGATCCCGAAGCCCGGGTAATCAGTCTGGCATACTATGCGCTGATCCGGATTGACCTTCATGATGAAGAATGCGTGACCGAAAACGGTGCTTATTGGATTCCGGTCAAAAAGCTTCCCAATCTGATTTTCGATCATCAGGAAATGTTTGAAAAAGCGCTGGTAAAACTTCAGCAAAAAGCCGGATATAGCTTGATTGGGAGTGAATTGTTGCCCGAAAATTTCACCCTGATCCAACTGCGGAAATTATACGAGGCCATTTTCCAGCGTGAATTTGATCCCGGAAACTTCAGGAAAAAGATATTGTCGCTTGGAGTCCTTGAAAAACTAAATGAGAAGGATGTTTCTGAATCGAAAAAAGGAGCTTTTTATTACAAGGCCAAAAGCAATATCCGGGAAATAGATGTGAATCGGATTGTTAAATTTTAAACTATTATAATCTAATCTATATAAATTATGAATTGGAATTCACATGAATTTATTTGGCTCGACTGGACAATTATGGCGGTCGGGATTTTGGCTGTAGCGTGGGCTGTATGGCATTCGATTCAAAAACACAAACGTATGATGAAGGGTGCCGACAGCGAAGATTACCTGTTCGGTAAAGGCGAACCCTGGTATATCATTGGTGCGGCTATTTTTGCTGCTAACATCGGCTCGGAACACCTCGTTGGACTTGCCGGCACAGGCGCAAAGGCTGGTGTTGGTATGGCGCACTGGGAGATGCAAGGCTGGATGATACTCATCCTTGGCTGGCTCTTTGTGCCGTTCTATCAATTGATGAATAATAAGTTAGGGAAAATCATCACGATGCCCGATTTCCTCAAAAATCGCTACACACCTCGTACAGGTTCGTGGCTATCTATCATTACACTTATAGCCTACGTGCTGACCAAAGTGAGTGTAACAGCGTTTACCGGCGGTATTTTTATGGAGAGCCTTCTTGGCTTACCTTTCTGGTACGGAGCTATCGGACTGATCGTCTTAACGGGTATCTTTACCGTTTTGGGTGGTATGAAGGGTGTGATGACACTGTCGGCCATTCAAACGCCTATCCTTATCATTGGTTCATTCCTTGTGCTTTTCTTAGGATTGGCGGCGCTCGGAGATGGCAGTATCGCTCACGGCTGGACTGCAATGATCGATTATTCCAAAACCCTGGGCAAAGGAGCAGATGGTATTGCTCATGGCACAAACCATTTGTTCCACTTTTCTACGGGCGATCCTCTATATGACAAATATCCTGGTTTTTGGGTATTTATCGGAGCGACAATTATCGGCTTTTGGTATTGGGCTACCGACCAGCACATTGTTCAACGTGTACTCGGACAACAAAAGGGCGAGGCTAACGATGTAGTAATGAAGCGCGCACGCAGAGGGACTATCGCTGCGGGTTATTTCAAATTGTTGCCTGTATTTATGTTTCTGATACCCGGTATGATAGCCGCTGCATTGGCGTCACGTCCCGGCAGCGGGTTCTCGTTAGAAAACCCAGATACGGCCTTTGGCTCAATGGTTAAGTTTGTTTTGCCCGCCGGGGTGAAAGGTATTGTTACCATCGGATTTATATCCGCATTGGTTGCTTCTTTGGCGGCATTCTTCAATTCCTGTGCTACATTGTACACCGAAGACTTTTATAAGCCAATGTTCAAAGGCAAAACTGAGGCCAGATACGTTTTGGTAGGTCGTATTGCAACAGTTGTGGTTGTGTTTCTGGGTATCGCATGGATACCAGTCATGATGAGTCTTGGCAGCCTTTACGAATATTTGCAAGACATTCAATCACTGCTTGCTCCTGCGATGGTTGCCGTATTCGTAATGGGTATATTTTCCAAACGGATTACACCCAAGGCAGGTGAAGCAGGTTTAATTGTAGGCTTTCTTATTGGTATGACACGCTTGCTAACCAATATCTTAACAAGTTCAGGTAAAAACGTAATGACAGGCTGGTACTGGGAATCAACCCATTGGTTTTGGCATACGAACTGGCTTATTTTTGAGATATGGCTGCTTGTCTTCATCATGTTGTTTATGGTTGCAGTATCATTCTTTACTGCAAAACCAACCGCTAAACAGATAGAGTTTATCACTTTCGATGGAAATTACAAAGCTCTTATCAGGGACAGTTGGAACAAGTGGGATGTAATTGCTTCGTTAGGTGTAGTTTTAGCTTGTTCTTTGTTCTACATATATTTCTGGTAGAAAAACGGAACGAAGGTAATTGCAATCTTGAAACAAATTTTGTAAAAAATTCTTTAAATTGCCCGAACTAAACAATCGGGCAATTTTTTTATGTACGACATTATCGGAGATGTTCATGGACATGCAGACCAGCTAAGGAACCTGCTGCTTAAAATGGGCTACCAGCCAGTTGAGGATTTCTATTCGCACCCGACCCGCAAAGCCGTTTTTGTTGGCGATTTTATCAACCGCGGCACTAAAATCAGGGAAACGATCAATCTGATCCGAAAAATGGTTGAGAAGGATGCTGCTTATGCAATCCTTGGGAATCATGAAATGTATGCCGTGCTTTATTATCTGCGCGATATTGAGGGAAAATATTACAAGAAACGAATCCCGAAATACCAGCTGCAAATTAATCAGACACTGGCCGAATTCGTTACCTATAAGGAAGAATTTATGAGCCACCTGAAATGGATGCGAACCTTGCCCATGTTCCTGGACTTTGGTAAAATCAGGGTCGTTCATGCCTGCTGGGACGATGGAAATATTAAATTGCTTCAGGAGAAAATATCCGGGCCAAAATTAAAGAAAAGTGTACTTCGCGAGATTGCCCTGAACGGTACCGAATTTTCAGCAAAATTTTGGGAAACCTGCAAAGGGCCTGATTTTCAACTTCCCAAAGACCTTTTAATTTTCGACAACGAGGGCCGGCCACACCGTTCATTTCGGATGAAATGGTGGGAAACCCCTGAAGGAAAATCGTTTAAGGATATTTCAATTGAAAGCCGTTTCGACCTTCCGGCCTATACCATCCCAAAGGAACTGGTTCAGTACCGGAAGCCCTATCCGGAAAACGAACCGATTGTTTTCTTCGGACACTACTGCTTAAAACAGGATACCGGCATGATTACCGCGAACCTGTGTTGTGTCGATTCGTGCGTGACCCGCACCGGAAAATTGATGGCCTACCGGTGGAACGGGGAGGAAAAGTTGAACGAGGCTAATTTTATTACTTCGGATGTTGTTCAGTAATATGATTGATAATCAATCTGTTGATCCTGTTTTTGAGGGAATGTCCAAATCACCTGTTTTTTTATTTTGCCCTATTGCGGGGAAAAAAAGAAAGGCTATATTTGCAAAGCCTTTTGAGAAACGGATTTCAGGAGGTTTGTTCTGAAAAAGTGCTGTAAATTTTGTATTAAATCACCGATTAGTTAAGTAGTCGGGAACCAAAGAAAATACTCTGGTGCGGTAGTTCAGTCGGTTAGAATATCGGCCTGTCACGCCGAGGGTCGCGGGTTCGAGTCCCGTCCGCACCGCCCTCACAAAATTTACGACACTGAAAATTGGTGCGGTAGTTCAGTCGGTTAGAATATCGGCCTGTCACGCCGAGGGTCGCGGGTTCGAGTCCCGTCCGCACCGCAAAAAAGCTTCAGGAAACTGGGGCTTTTTTTGTTTATTGCCAGTGCCCCGGGAAAAAGTTACTTTGAAAGAAGTGATTTTTTAGTTTCAATATCAGTCTACACAATTAGTTTCATTCTTTTCTCCAAGCAGCAATGTATAATTCAATGAAAGACTTATTTTTGACAAGCAATCATAAAACAATTCACCATGACCATCGCCGAAATTCTTCGCGACTCGACTTATAAAATCACCCAGTTTGGCCTGATTCAAATTCAGGAATTTGAGAATCGAATCATTACCCGTACCGATAAGAATAACAAACCTATACCATACATTACCTGTCTGGTACGGAAAAAGGAAATCAAGTTAACACCTGAAGAAGCGGTGCGCCAGTTGTTTTTGGGCGTGTTGATCGACGATTACGGCTATCCTGTTGATCGTATGGAATTGGAATATGCCGTTTCGTTCGGGCGTGAGAAAAAGCGCGCCGACATTGTGATTTTCGACAAGCAGCAAACCACCACGCCTTACATTATGGTGGAGCTGAAAAAGCCCAAACTCAAAGACGGGAAAGAACAACTCAAATCATATTGCAACGCTACCGGCGCGCCCATTGGCGTTTGGAGCAATGGCGAATCCATCTCGTTTTACCACCGCAAAGACCCCAATTATTTCGAAGATATTCCGGGCATCCCGAAAGCCACCGAAAAACTGTCGGACATCCTGTCGGAACGCTGGACCATTAAAGAGTTGATTGAAAAAGACAAGCTGGTTACCGAGCGCAAATCGCTGAAAGACCTGATCCTTGAAATGGAAGACGAGGTTTTGGCGAACGCCGGTGTGGATGTCTTCGAAGAACTGTTTAAGCTGATATTCACCAAACTGTTCGACGAAATGGAATCGGGGCGCAATGCCACGCGCTACCTCGAATTCCGTAATTACGGCGACACCGAAACCGAGCTGAAAGACAAAATACAAAACCTGTTCAACCGCGCCAAAAAGAAATGGGAAGGCGTGTTCTCCGACGATTCGAAGATTGAACTCACCGCCTCGCACTTGTCGGTTTGTGTGTCGTCGTTGCAGGACGTGAAGCTGTTTAACTCCAACCTTGATGTGGTGGACGAGGCTTTCGAATACCTGATCAACAAAAGCTCGAAAGGCGAAAAAGGCCAGTATTTTACGCCGCGCTACGTGATTGACATGGCTGTGCGGATGCTCAACCCGAAGGAAGACGAAACCATGATCGACACGGCGGCGGGCAGTTGCGGATTTCCGGTGCATACCATTTTCCACGTGTGGGAACAAATACTGAAACGCAAGGGGCTGAACAAAAGTCACCTGTTTACGCTCGAAGACAAACCCGTTGAATGTACCGACTATGTGCAGGAAAAAGTATTTGCCATCGACTTCGACGAAAAGGCTGTACGTGTAGGCCGTACCCTGAACCTGATTGCTGGCGATGGGCAAACCAACGTGCTGCACCTGAACACACTCGACTGGGAACGCTGGGACGAGAAAACCAAAGACGAAGATTGGCAAAGCATTTACGGGCGCGGATGGTCGAAACTGATTAAGCTGCGCGAGAACAAAAAGAGCAACCACGATTTTCAGTTCGATATCCTGATGGCCAACCCGCCGTTTGCCGGTGACATTAAAGAAAGCCGCATTTTGGCCAAATACGATCTGGGCAAAAACGCCGCCGGAAAATACCAAACCAAGGTGGGCCGCGACATTCTTTTCATCGAGCGCAACCTCGATTTCCTGAAACCCGGAGGCCGCATGGCCATTGTGTTGCCGCAAGGACGCTTCAACAACAGCAGCGACAAGCAAATACGCGAGTTTATAGCCGAGCGCTGCCGTATTTTGGCGGTGGTGGGTTTGCATGGCAACGTGTTTAAACCGCACACCGGAACCAAAACCAGCGT
>JBBIHV010000069.1:0-1660 GCA_037446835.1 Sunxiuqinia sp.
CTTTTCGGCAATGCAAAGTTTCATGAAGTTAGTTTAAAATTTAAAGTTCGGAGTGCCTAAAGTGAGCTAAAGTTCGGAGTTGAAAAACTGATGACTGTTAAATTGTTTAATGGTCTAATTGTTATCAAAATTAACCAAAAGCAATTTAACCATGCAACCATAATTTTGGTAACTGACCACTGCGACTGATCACTTTTTCCGTCTCACTGGAATCCAGATTTCTTCTTCCGAGTTGGGGTCGTTCCCTTTGTATTTTTCGCCCATAACTTCGAAATGAGGCCGGTTGTCAAGCGAATAGTCAGACGCGGGGAGCCATGTCGCGAAAATGTAACGAAAGGTTGATTCGAATTCGTTTGCAGCTCCTTTGTAGTCGAATATGGCGTAAAGTCCTCCCGGAATATCCAGTGTTTCCATGCCTTCCGGAGTTTCATCGTAATTGGATACTTCAACTGCAGCCCACTTTTCAAATTCAGTTTCAGGAGTAAAATCAATGAACTCCATTTCCGGATCATAAACTTCAACTGAAATGAATTCGGCATTCAATTTTTTCCTGATTTCCTTTCGCCGGGGCATAAACGATTGCCAGAGTTCAGCGGTTCGGTTGCCTGATAACGACATTCTGATTCGTTTCCCGACTAACTTTTTCTCAGGAATTGTTATGATTTGTGATTCCATTGTAGTTTTATCAAGAATCCAGCGAGTGACTCGAAGTCAACCGCTGGGTATTCTGTTTCAATATTTATTTAAAGACCAAAAGCCGGATGCCGTCTGAGCGGGTGACTTCAAGTCACCCGCTCAGTAATTATCCCGATAGGTTACTATTCCGAAATCAGTAGCCTGATCCCATTTTCTTCCAGAGCAATCATCCGTTTTTTATACAAGGCACCAATCGCCACTTTAAAATTTTTCTTGCTGATTTTGAATTTCTTGTAAATGTCTTCCGGAGAGCTTTTGTCGGTTAACGGCAAAAATCCCTTGTTCTTTTCGAGTTCGGAAATAATTTTGTCGGCGAAATCGCTGATTTTTTCATAGCCGATTTTTTCCAAACGAAGATCAATTTTGCCATCAGTCCGGATCTTTTTGATGTATCCCTGAATTTTGTCGCCCGGATTGAGCGACTGGAAAACCTCGTTTTTATACAATATTCCCAGGTGGCTGTTGTCGATAATGGCATTGAAACCCAGATCGGTTTCGTTCACGATAATCAGGTCAACTTCCTCATTTTCATCGTAATCAACCGGAATGTTGTCCAGGAAACTTTCAATTTTTGAAGAAGCCGCGATGCGTTTGCTGTTGGTATCCAGATAAACGTAAACCAGGTATTTTTTGCCTTCTTCCATGGGCTGGCGCTGCTCGCGGAACGGAACGAACAAATCTTTGGGCAATCCCCAGTTCAGGAAAGCGCCGACCGGGGTAACCGAAACCACTTCGAGCAAGGCAAAATCTTCAACCATAGCCAGTGGTTTTTCGGTAGTTGCCACCAGGCGGTCTTCCGAATCGAGGTAAATGAACGCATCGATCAGGTCTTCCGGCTGGGTTCCTTCCGGAACATAGCGTTTGGGCATCAGGATTTCGCCCAGATCGCCCCCATCGAGGTAAATTCCAAAGTCCACCTCTTTCACCACATACAAGTGATTTATTTTTCCTATTTCTGCCATAG
>JBBIHV010000069.1:1760-9182 GCA_037446835.1 Sunxiuqinia sp.
CCGTTTTTGAACAGATCGGGGTAATAGTTTTTAATAAATCCGGTGCACGAAGCCGATGGGCTCACGATGTGCCGATCGTTCGGGAAATCGCGGATAAATTTCCGGGCCAGGGTTTTGGTTTCGTCCCAGTAACCGCTGTTGAAGGAAGGTTGTCCGCAGCAGGTTTGCTCCGGATTGTAGTTCACTTCCAGGCCCGCTTTCCGGAGAAGTTTTACCGTATTGAATGCCGTTTCAGGATAAATCTGATCGATGAAACAAGGCACAAAAAGATCGACAGTCATAATGTTCGAATTTGTGTTGAAGGTACCAAAGACTTTCCGTAAAACAAAAAAGCTGCCCGGTTTGAGCAGCTTTTGCACGGGAGGAGCGACTCGAACGCCCGACACCTGGTTTTGGAGACCAGTGCTCTACCAACTGAGCTACACCCGTATCCGTTTTGCGTGTGCAAATATAGTAATTTGTTTTTCACAACCTAGAAAAAATTCCGGTCGAGACCGAAAAAATCTGAATGAAAAAGGGCATTTCAGCATAACGGCGGCGCTGACTTTTTCATAATCAGTTGGATAAAGTGAAAAAAAAATGCCATCCGAAACCGATTGGATAGCATTTCATTATCAAAGTAATTAAGGTTGTTAACGCTTATTTTTATCTAACTGAAAAATCGTTCGCTCCCGGGAAAAAGTAAACATGTATTTCTGAATGACTAATGACTTTTTCCTATTGTCAATCAGTTAGATATCGTTATTCGCCCAATTACATTCTGGCATTATTGCGATTGAATGATCGTTAGTGTATGCTGATTTCCTTGGTTTTATTGCCAATGGTAAGCGTGGCCAGGTTGTCACATTCGCCATTGCCATAGTCAATCGTCCAATTGCGGTTGTTGCTTGTTGAAAAGGCTACAATGCCGCTTACGATGTGGTGACAGGCTACCGTAAAAACCAACGGAGTTTCAGCACTGATTGTTTTGGTTACTTTAATTCCTGAAGCACGCGTAAATTCAACAGTTCCCCAGCTAACCACCTGATTGTCGTCGCGGTTAGCCAGAACATTGCGCTGGTATTGACGGGTAAGGTTGGCTACCCTGTGGGCAGTTCCTTCGTTGTTTGGAAAAGTAATCGTTACGTCTTCCTGAAGTTGGGCTGTACGAATGTTGTTTACCTGGTCTTTCGAAATTGTTTTGGTGACGATTCCTTCAATTTTCTTGCCGTCAACATAGTAATTATCAAAGGTTTTCTCCCTGATTGATGGGAAAGTGGCGAATGATGCAGAGGTTACAACAATTTTTCCGGAACGGACTTTTCCATCTTTCCCGGTACAGGAAGTTCCAAAATCGATGGTCATCACCTGGGGCGAAACAGCCTTGTTGATGGTAATTATCGCACAATCGTCGAGGTATAAATTTCCGGAAATGCTGGCCGATTTGAGCTGGCCGAAATTTGAATCTACCGCTTCGTCAACCAATAAATCAACATCGGCGAGCGTTTCGTCGGCCTGGGTTTCCTGTTGGCTCAGGTTAACTTCATCAAGGGTTGTGGCCGGCTGGTCTTTCTGGCATGAATTAAATCCAATGAACATCAGGCTAATCGCAAAAAGAATTTTTAATTGTTTCATAAGGCAAATTTTTTAGAAATTTAAATTGTTATAGCAGTAAGAAGCAGGTGCGGAGTAAAAGTTAAATTCAGGAGAAAGTTTTTTTTTGAAATGGATGACTTGTGAAAATTTTTATTCCCTCGATTTAACTTTTGGTTGTTTTTTTTATCCAAAGTATAAACCGGTTAATCTGATCCATGAACGAAACGGCTGATGCACATATTTTTTCGTTGCTCAAAGACCCCGCGACAAGGGACGAAGGGTTTCTGCTACTGATGGATACTTTTAAGGAGCCAGTTTACTGGCACATTAGGCGGCTGGTCGTTTCGCACGAAGATGCTGAAGATATTTTGCAGGAAACGTTTATCAATGTTTACAGGTTTGCCGGTTCTTTTAAAGGTGAAAGCCGCATTTATACGTGGTTGTACCGCATTGCGACGAACGAATGCACGAAACATTTCAGGAAGAATAAGAACTGGCTGAAAAATGTGAAATCAATAAATGAAGCTACCACCGGGACCCTTTTGGGAAACGATCTGGAAAACAGCGATGACATTTTGGTCAAATTTCAGAAAGCTGTTTTGCAGCTGCCTGAAAAACAACGGATTGTTTTTAACTTGCGCTACTACGATGAACTGAGCTACGAAGACATCAGCCAAATCCTGAAATCTTCGGTTAATACGCTGAAAACAAACTATCATTATGCGAGTGAAAAAATCAAACAATACCTGATCGATCACGCTTAAACGGGCAATATTTAATTTTGGAAAGGGAAAACGAAAATGAAAAAAGATACTGAATTTCAGGAAATTGGCAAAGAAACTCCCTACCGTGTTCCGGCAGGTTTTTTTGAACAGGTTTCAGAAAAAACGCTGCTGAAAGCCATGCAACGCGAACACGACCGCAAAAGGACACTGGCTCTTGTGCGGTCATTTGCGGTGGCCGCATCGCTGGCAGCACTGGTTTTCCTGGGTTATTTGAAGTTTGGCCCTGAAAAGCCGGACATAAACCTTTCAGTAAAAGTTGAGCATCCGGAAACGAAACAACCGGTTGAGCAAAGTCTTGAAATCGCCAAACAACCGGCTTTAGCTGAAATTCCCAATGCCGTTCCTGAAAAATCAATTTCAAAACAAGAAGAGAATGAAGAAATGAGTGATGTGTTGGCCGATTTATCTGACGACGACCTGGCGCAACTGGCTGCCATGTATAAATCGGATCCGTTTCTTGGCGAATCAACTACGAATCAATAATTTAAGCCATGAAGAATATAACTTCAATCCTGGTGTTATTTTTAAGCCTGTTTGTGGGCTTGAATGCCCAATCGCAAAACCCCAATCGTTTCCCGATGCTTCGCGAACGGATTATTCAGGCCAAATTGCACGAAATCCGAAATAATTTAAAACTGGATCAGGCCACTTTTGAACGCTTTCGCCCGGTTTACCTGAAATATGAGCGCGAACTTGCTGAAATTGATTTTCGGAAAATGGCCCGGTTGATGCGGGTTGAAGCCGACAGCCTGTCGGCAGATGAAGCTGATCAAATGATTGTAAATCAGTTGGAAACGGCGAAACGGCTGATTGCTGTCCGTGAAAAATATTACAAGGAATTCCAGACTGTGCTGTCGCCGCAGCAAATCATTAAACTTTACCAGACAGAGGCCGAGTTGCGTAAAAAAGTAATGCAGGAAATGAAGCGAAGAATGATGAGCCGGTAAACCTATTTCCAAAACTCCATTTTCTTTTCGCTCCTGAATTCTTTTTCAGGATTCTGAAGTTCCTTTTCCTGCTTAATCGCCATGTAAACAATTTCAGAAATATCGTGAACCGGCAGCCGGTTGCTTTTGGCAAAGGTTTTTTTGCAAAGCGGACAGGCCGTTGCCAGTACATCGGGATGATAACTGAGGTATTCGTCGAGCGCCTTGTCGCGAACCTGGTTCCGTTCGTTCATTTGAATTTTGACGTTGGCCAGGCTTCCGCCGCAACAATAGGCGTCTTCTTTTTCATTTTTCATCGGAATCAAGTCGGCATATTCGTCGAGCAGCAAGCGCGGCTGATGATAGATGCCACTTCCGCGGCCCAGCTCGCAAGGATCATGGTAAATAACCCGAAGTGGCATTTTGTTTACAGTCAGGCGTTTATCGGCCATTAATTCAAGCAGATATTCTGAATGGTGCTGTACCTTGATTCCAGGCAGTGCGTAATCTTCGTTAAATACTTTGTAGCAAATGGGGCACGAAACCACCAGTTTTTTTATTCCTGAAGCCAGTATTTGTTCACGGTTATGGGCCACGAGCTTTTTACCGGCTTCAAACTGACCAACCTGCATGAGCGGACGTCCGCAGCAAGCCGATTTGTTTTCGTCCATAAACCAGTATTTTACGCCGGCTGTGGCAAAAATCTCTTTCATCGATTTGATGATGGCCGGGGTGAGGTGGGTCATGCAACCGGCAAAGTAAATCACTTCAGTTTGCGGGCTGAATTCCACAGGTCCGTTTTTCAGATATTCGTACGAAGAGTTGTATTCCTTGGTCGATTCGATGCGCTGCGTAATGCGCAAGTCGTTCAAATCCAGGCCAACCGGGCAATCCGACTGGCATCGGCCGCACAACAGGCAATTGAATAGTTTTTCGTCGCTCAGGTTCTTGTTCCGGATGTGTTTCAGTACATAAACCGACTGGGTGTCCTTAATTTCGGCATGAGTCATCTGGCAACTGTCGAGGCATATTCCGCAGCGCGAGCATGAGTAAACCTGAATACGCGAATAGCCGTCGATGCGCTTCTTCACCCGCACGCCGTAATTCCGCAGAAAAATGAGCACCACTTCAACCGGAATGTGCATATAGCGCGAAACGGGCAGCGCCGCGAAGAACAAGGTCAGCGACAGCGAGTAAGCCCACCACAGCGGCATTTCGAGCGCATGAACGGGAAGGAGCGAGGCCAGCATTTGTCCGGTTGGCTGACTGACAATGCTTCCATTGTGATGAATTCCGGCCGAGACACTTTCAGCCATAAAACGCAGCGGAAAAATGAGCCAGAGCGATGTGAGTGCAATCCGGTCGCCAACTTTCAGTTTCGTGGTTTTTTTCATTCCGAAGACGCGGCTGTTCAGTCGTTTGAAATAAGCCAGCATGACACCTGAAAGAATAAAAACCAACAATAAATCCATGGTCGCGGCCAGTATTTTTCCGGAGAATGTGGTGGCTGGCCCGGTCACAAAATAACGGAAAAAGATGGCTTTGTAGGCCGGAACCGATAAACTCTGATACTGATTAACGGCCTCGATGTGACCCACCACGATGAGCAGGAACCAGCCAAAGGCCAGGCTCATGTGCATGTAGCCCAGAACCGGATTCTTCCGGAAAATTTTACGGTGGAGCAACGATTCCATAAACGTTTCGTGTGCGGCCTGCAAGCTTTTTCGGGTGAAAACACTGTGAATGATCCGGCTTTTATCTATTTTCGACAGTCCTGTGATCCAGATTCCGGTAATGACAACCAGAAAGCAGGTGATAAACAGGAGCCCGATGTTAAATGGCCATATAAACGGAGTTGTTTCCATAGTGTCAGGTCGTGGCTGGTTTATATTTCGGGATGCTTTTTTTGATGAGCATGATCACATTCCGGATGTTGATCCCGCGCGGGCAAACCAGCATACATTTGCCGCAGAGCATACATTTTTTAATTTCCGATTCGAGTTCAACCGTTTCGCCACGCCGCAGCAACAAATTCATCCTCCTGACATTAAAACTAACCAGATCGTTGGCGCTGCAGGTGGCCGTGCATCCTCCGCACGACAGGCAAACCTTAAACGAAGGTTCCAGGGCGAGAATCTCGTTCAACATGCGACCGTCGAACTGATCGTAATCGATGGTGCGTTGCTTAATGAGGGTGAACCCGAAGTCTTTCATGGTTAATACTAAGCCCCCTCCAAACCTCCCCCGAAAGGGGAGACTTAAAAGAGTTGTTCATTATTTATTTGAAGAATGATAAGAATCTTCACTGCCAAAAGCTTTCCCCTTTGGGGGAACGGGAAGGGGGCCATTTCTTAGCCAGTTGTTTACTTCCATGGCAGCCGAACGCGCGTGTAAAATGGTGTCGTTCACCGACATGGGCGCGGTACAACTTCCGGCCAGAAAAATGCCTTCCTGAGTCGAGAAATTGGAATTCAGGAACGAATCCTTTGTTTTCAGAAAACCCGATTCATCGCAGTTGACCGCACAACTTGCCGCAGCTGCGGCAGTGCCTTTTCCGGCTTCCATTCCTACCAGCAAAACCAGCAGATCGACATTCATTTTCAGAGGTCGGCCCGAAAGGGTGTCTTCGGCTTTGATCAGCAAACTTTTGTCGATTTTTTCTGAAGCCTCCGACAGGCGGCCGCGGATAAACTGGATGTCGTATTTTTCCTGTGCTTCGCGGTACAACTCTTCGAAATGTTTGCCATACATGCGCAGGTCCATGTAAAAACAGAAAATTTCGGCATCCGGAATTCGCTTTTTGAGTTCAATGGCCTGTTTTACGCCGGTGATACAGCAAACTTTTGAACAGTAATGATTTCCCGATTTTTCATCGCGAGAGCCGACACAATGTACTAATGCAATTCTTTTGGGAGATTTTCCTTCTGCGACTCTCAGGTCGCCGCCCGGTTTGAGCATTTCTTCCAGATCGGCCGAGGTGACAACATGGTCGTAAATTTTATAGCCGTATTCTTCCTTACGGCGGGCGTCGAATAGCTCATACCCAGTGGCAATTACCAGGGCATTGGCTTCCAGCTGCTGATTTCCGGTGGTTTTTATGCTGAAATTTCCATTTAGCCGCTGAATTGTTTCGATTTCTGTTCCGGTAAGTATGGTAAAATCTTTTTCACTGTTTTTCTCCTGAAGGCTGGCCTTGATTTCTTCAACCGGCGTAAAATCAGGAAAAAGATACGACCAGTTGTTTAACTTTCCTCCGGACTTTGCTTCTTTCTCGATAACAGTCACCCAATGACCGGCATCGGTCAGCGCGCAGGCCGTTTCAATTCCGGCAATTCCTCCTCCTATAATTACGATGTGTTTCATTTAGCCTCCTTCACCCCACCCAGAGGGGCATAAAACGGATATTCGTTTATTTTCTTATTTCTTGTTCGATATTTGACCTCGGATTTTCTACCTTTTCAAATCTTCAAATTTCAGCATCCACATCCCACCATCATAGGTTTTCCGATTACCTTCCCGTCTTTTCCGGCGTATTTCAGTTTCGGATCGTATCGAATGCCCATTTTGTCCAGCAACGGTTCGCAATTGGTCTGGTGCATTTGCAGCCCCATGTCCCACGGATCGTAACCCAGAACCAGACCGGCCAGTTCTTCGTAGGTTAGCACCGGAATTCCCTCGCCATTTTCACCATACGTTTTGCCTTCCATTTCTTCAATCACATATTGCCAGCGGTCTAAAAACATGGGGCATCCCGGGCAATTGCACAAAATGGCATCGGGCCGGTAGGGTTCCATCGACTCGAATTTTTTACGCGAGTTGGAGAGCGAATACCCGCGGTTCGACTGGACCAGATATTGCCTGAATCCGAACCCGCAGCAATGACGGCGTTCAGGATAATCGACCACTTCGCCGCCCCACGACTCAATCATTCCAACCAAAACATACGGAAACTCTGCGCCACCAACGCCTTTCGACGGGAACATCTTGGAATAATGGCAACCAATGTGTTCCACAATTTTCAACGGTTCGCCGGTTTGCCGGTTTATTAACGGACGCTTATTTTTTTCGAAAATTTCATGCCTGAATTTATAGATAATATCGCTGGCATGTGCCACATTTTCAGGAACTTTAAACTC
>JBBIHV010000069.1:9282-15297 GCA_037446835.1 Sunxiuqinia sp.
TGTATTTTGCCTTCTTTCTTCATTACGGTTTGCTGTGTTTTCCGTTGTTGGTGGTGTAAACATGATGGACGTAGTCTGAAAATCCGTCCTTGTTCTCAGAAAAACCCATGCTTATGGCTTTCTTTTTCGAGTAGTGTTCAATTTTTTCGAATCGTTCAAATCCGCCGGTTACTTCAAAAATGCGGTAAATTTCGTCGAGCGATTCCTGCGGTATTTTTCGGAGTGCGCCTTCGCCATCTCCGTTGTAATTGGCTCCGACCCGCCGGTAAACTTCTTCTTTGTTTTCGTAAATCCATTCTCCAACAAGTCCCAGTTCCGGGTGCATTTCGGGGCTCAGGTTTTCGGGCAGTACACAGTAGCCTTTGTTTACAATGTTTTCGCCTACCACCCGTTTGATGGCCAGTTGCTGCCTTCCTTTTTCCGATTCGGCAAAATAGCCCAGTTCCTGCGAGAGCGAGCGTAATGCCATGATAATCAGTCCGGGAGTGTTGCCACGTGGGCAGCGGGTTTTGCACGACATGCATTCGCCACAATACCAAATTACGTCGCTTTTAAGCAACTCTTCAATTTTGGTATCATCTTTTGATTGAACAATGTTGGCTATCAGCCGGGGATCGTAGTTGTAAAACTCGGCAGCCGGGCAAATCGCCGTGCAGATTCCACAGTTCATGCACGATTTCAACCCTTCGGCGAGGCGGACATCTTTGGTAAGTTCCTGATAAAGTTCCATGTTTTTGTCCGGATATTTGACAACATGAAATTAGTTTATTGCCCCCATTGAAGGTTCAGCGTAAAATCGTATTTGAGGTAAGCATTTTAGCGTATTTATTTTGCAGTGCCAAAAGGAGATACAGCAGTCAGGCTGGATGAAAACCGGTTGCTATAAGGTTTTTATGGCTTAAAAACAAAAGCGGTTAGTATTTGAGTGTACAAACCGTTTTCTTTTTTTTGCAAATGGCTGGTTAACGGAATAGCGCTAATTAAAATCGAAATAAAGTGTCAGGCTTTTTTCATATAAAAACATGTTCGGCTGGCCCATGGGACCCATTTGTTCAGGCTTTGAAAACTTGGTGCCGATGGGATCAATGGCGTGCAAAAATGAAATATTTCCCGTCGGAAATTCGGGCGAAGTATTGTCGTTTCCAGCGCCGACAGGCTTTTCCGGGGTAAAAAGGCGAAGAAAAACATCTTCGTCGGGACAAACAACCGTGAAGTTTTGTTCTTTCGACTCGATGGTGGCCCAGTAAAAATTGCGGTAGTAACCTTTAAATTCGGGATAAATCCAGTCTTTTTCACCGGTGATGGTGTTGTTGTAGGCTTTGTCCCAAACATCCAGGGTATTTCCTTTCATCCGGTTTTTCCACACGCGGTATGGGCCGTTCCCCATCCATCGCACGCCTTTAACCTGATTTTCAGGATAATCGAAACTAATTCCCATGAATTTGGTCAGATAGGGCGCTTTGTAGGTTACTTCCAGTTTTAGCCATCCTGAAGTGAGTAGCGTCCATTTTACATTTTTCAGGGCGCCATTGTAGATGCATTCGATCACGTAGTTCGAGTTCTCGAAATAATTCTTCATTTCCTGAAATGTTGATGTTCCGGTAGCTGTGACCGGGCCGTTGGCAAAGGATATGCTTTGTTCCTTATTTTTTATTCCGGCCAGATATCCGGTCTTTTTATCCCATTTAAATGATAAATCATTGACTTGTGCAGTTAGGCCGGAGTCGTCGTCGGATGTTTTTATTTTGTTTGTGTTTTCGTCCAAAGTAATCTCGTCAGCAATTGTTTGTGGCGATTTAACAGGCCAGCTCCAGGTATAAATTTCACGGCCAAAGGGATCGGTTGCCGTGATGTACAGCACATCGTGGTTGTAGAACCCGACTGGCAAAAACATCTTCAGCTTTCCCTTTTGGCCCGGTGCAAGGTCGGGTGAATCAATGAACCCGGTATCAGCAATTTTTCGGACACTATCTTCCGGGCGGGGCAGATCGACCAGGGTGTATGTAAATTTGCAGTCGCGCAGATTGGTGTAGATATACCGGTTTTCGATCGGAAATTCGCCGTTGAAATTTGCGGTAATGTAGCGTCTTTCAAAAAATATGGGCGACCAGATTTCCTTAATGGCAAAAAAACTTCCTTCTTTTTCCAGATACGGCCCAAGAATGCCATCGGGCGCATGGTTTCCGTCGGTATCGAGAATTCCGTTTTTGTCAGTCCTGACCACAGCTTCGTCGGCATAATCCCATAAAAAACCTCCGGCTGAAAGTGGGTTGTTCAGCATCAGGTTCCAGTAGTCTTCGAGCCCGGCGCCGCTTCCACCATCGTACAAACCGTGAAGAAATTCGGTCGGGAAAACGATTTTTCGCCCGTGCTGATGGGTGCCAACACCATAGTCATAATCTTTGTAATGCTGGGTATCGGTATTCCTGAATTCGGCCCAGGGATGAATGAGCGGGCGGTTTTGGGGATCGAGGTCGTCAAAAAAATGATCGAGGTCGGTATTCCAGCCCCCTTCGTTTCCGTTGTCCCAGGCAACAATCGAAGGGTGGTTGATGTCGCGGTACAACATTTCCTGGGCAAGGATTGATCCAACCCGCGTGTCGTACGATGCCTGCCAACCGGCCAGTTCGTCGAGCACAAACAAGCCCAGCGAATCGCAAACATCCAGAAAATGGGCATCCGGAGGATAATGCGACATCCGCACTGCGTTCATGTTCATGTCTTTGATCATGTTCACATCTTCGATGCTTACCTGTTTGTTGAGTGCCCGTCCGGTATTTGGCCTGAAGGAATGGCGGCAAACCCCTTTGAACATGATTTTCTTTCCATTCACATAAATGCCGTCGCTTGGGCGAAGTTCAACGGTCCGGAACCCGAAGGTTTCAGTCACTTCGTGAATCAAATCAAGGTTATTTATCAACTGAATGTCAACCACATACCGGTTCGGCGATTCGGGCGACCAGGGTTTGATGTTTTCGGCAAAAGTATGCAGATGGGCAACCGACTCGCCCTGGTTGAGTATGTATGAAAACGGCGAACTGACGATTTCTCCTGAAAGCGTTTTGATCTGCGCTTTTACTTCCATGCGTTCGCGCATATTGTTCAGATAGGCGTCCATTTGGAACGAGCCATCGGCTTTGGCATCCAGTGCGACCCGTTCGATGTTTATTTTGGGTTTTGCTTCCAGAAAAACCGGACGGAAAATGCCCCCGAAAATCCAGTAATCGCACCGGCGTTCTGCCCTGTTCACACCTTCGTTTTCAGAATGTTTCGCGACTGAAACTTCCAGCAAATTTTCCTTTCCGAATTTAAGCAAATCAGATATGTCATATTTGAAGCGGTAAAAACTTCCCTGGTGCATCCGTCCTGCCGGTTCACCGTTAATTTTTACTTTTGTGTCGGTCATCGAGCCATCAAAAACAATGCTGACTTCTTTGTTTTTCCATTCTTTGGGAACCTGAAACTCATGTTTGTAAAGCCCCATTTCTTTTCCACGTATCTCATCTTTATCAAGGCCGTAATTGTAGGTTCCAAAACCCTGAAGTTCCCAGTTCGATGGGACCGGAATTTGGGTCCATTTGCCCGAATTGCGCCCGGCCGTGCAGAAAAAATCCCAATTTACGGTGTGGTCGCTTCCGGTTCCGGATAAGTACTGAATTTCGGTTTTTTGGGCCTGAATGAAATTGATGTTCAGGAAAAAGGAAACGAAAAAAAGCAATGGAAAGCGTTTCATGGAGATTTGATTTTGGATTGTCGTTGCTCTTTCAAAAGTATGAAAAATAGCTGAAGATACCTTTTAACCCTGATTATTATATCGGGATGAAAAAATTAGAAAAAGGAAGGTTCCGGTTAAGAAATCACCCACTTTTGAAGAAAATATCGACATCAAATCCCGGTTCCTTCGCCAATTGGAATAACCATTACGGCCCGGTTTTAATCAACCGGTATTACCCATATTTAAAAGAAAGGCTGCCTTCTCAATAAAAGGCAGCCTTTCTGGTTTTATAAGTTTTTCAGGAAAGTTTGAATGTTCTTTTCAATCCGTTCCTGAATGTTTGACAAATCTGATTTTACAAATTTGTCGCCTGTAATATTCTCGAAAAGTTCGATGTAACGTTCCGATACCGAATCAACAAAAGCTTCATTCATTTCAGGAATTACCTGTCCTTCTTTTCCCTGAAAATTATTGGCAATCAGCCACTGACGAACAAATTCCTTCGAAAGCTGTTTCTGGCTTTCGCCTTTTGCCAGCCGTTCTTCATAGCCGTCGGCATAAAAATAGCGCGATGAATCGGGCGTGTGAATTTCATCGATCAGGTAAATCTTTCCGTCCTTTTTGCCAAATTCGTATTTGGTATCGACCAGAATCAGGCCTTTCTCGGCCGCGATCACTGTTCCACGCCGAAATACTTCCCGGGTATATTTTTCAAGCAGTTCGTAGTCATGCCTGTGCACAATGCCCTGTGCAATAATCTCTTCCCTTGAAATATCCTCGTCATGTCCTTCCGACGCTTTGGTGGTTGGCGTAAGAATTGGTTCGGGAAATTTCTGGTTTTCAACCATCCCTTCCGGCAGGGCAACGCCGCACAACGTGCGTTTCCCGCTCTGGTACTCGCGCCAGGCATGACCGGTCAGATAAGCGCGGATTACCATCTCTACCTTGAAAGGCTCGCAATGAATTCCGACCGTTACATTCGGATCGGGAGTTTCCACTTTCCAATTTGGAACAATATCGCTTGTTGCATCCAGAAACTTGGCAGCTATCTGGTTCAATACCTGTCCTTTGTAAGGAATTCCTTTGGGTAGGACCACGTCAAATGCCGAGATACGGTCGCTGACAACCATCACCAGATATTCATTGTTGATGTTGTACACATCACGCACTTTTCCGTGATAGACACTTTTTTGTCCCGGAAAATTAAATTCGGTTTTTGTCAATGCTTTAGTCATTTTTCTTCGTTTTTATCTGTTTTAACTTGTTCTTTCTCTTTTTCCTTCCTGATCAATTCATGGGCATGATGTTTTTCGTAAGCCAGTACGATATCCCGAACGAGCCTGTGCCTGACGATATCCTTCACATCGAACTGAACAAAGGAGATATCCTTAATGTTTTTCAGAATCTTTTTTGCCAGAATCAATCCTGACGGACTTTGAAAAGGTAAATCAATCTGGGTTTCGTCGCCGGTAATCACAAATTTCGTATTCAGTCCCATCCGGGTCAGGAACATTTTAAGCTGGAGAACGGTAGCGTTTTGAGCCTCGTCGAGAATGACAAAGGCATTGCTCAAAGTTCGCCCGCGCATAAAGGCCAGCGGAGCGATTTGAATGGTCCCGTCCTTCATAAATTCATCCAGTTTTTTGGCCGGAATCATATCCAGCAGCGCGTCATACAAAGGTTGCAGATAGGGATCAATTTTCTCTTTTAAATCACCCGGAAGAAATCCCAGTCGCTCACCGGCTTCCACGGCAGGCCGGCTCAGGATAATCCGCTTTATTTCACGGTTTTTCAGTGCCCTGACCGCCAGCGCAATGGCAGTGTATGTTTTCCCGGTTCCGGCCGGGCCAATGGCAAAAATCAGGTCCGAATTGCGGCAGGCATCAACCAAAAGCCGCTGGTTTGGCGTCCGGGCCCTGATTGCTTTTCCGTTTATGCCAAAAACAAGTACATCCTTTTCTTCTTCCGAGGTATCGCCAATCCCTTCAGCTTCGTTCAAAAAAACCTGATTGATCACATCGTCAGGTAAAACATTAAACTGGTTGTAATGATCAGTAATCTGATGGAATTTTGATTCAAAACGAAGGATTTCTTCATCATCGCCTTTGATAATCACATCGTTACCGCGATAGACAATGATTAATTTTGGAAAAAAGGATTTGATCAGGTTCATTTTGGCATTGTTCACGCCAAAAAATTCAAGCGGATCAATACCTTCAAGATGAATTAACTTTTCGAACATAGATTGTTGCAGCTTAAGTGCATTGCAAAAATAACCACTTTTAGGAGATTTTTTTCGC
>JBBIHV010000069.1:15397-19063 GCA_037446835.1 Sunxiuqinia sp.
GTTAACCATGAACCACTGCTGCGATCTGATCGGGGCGGGAAGGGGTTGAAAAGGGGATAAGTCAGAAGACCTGCCTGTGCAAATCTGGATTTTGAAGCTTTCGGCGAAAAAGCAAAAAACCGTTTCTCCTTTTCATTTTTCAATCCTGAAAAGCTGCAAAATCCAATTGATATTTAAGATTTTACAGCAAATGTTCCAAATAAAATACATACGCAGGCTTTTTGTTTTCAGCACGCTGATGAGTGTCGCCGGGTTTGCCATGGCCCAGTTTGTGCCCCAAGTCGTTAATTATTTGCCAGCGCCCGGTCAATACACCAATGCCGATTTTATTGGAACCCCGGATGCCGCAAATTCAATTATCGGAACCAACAAAGGGATGGTCAGTCTGGGCGCGTATGGCGGTTCAATCACCGTTTATTTTCCTGATGGGATTAAAAATGATCCGGCCAACCCGTACGGCGTCGATTTTACCATTTACGGAAATGCGACCGCAAACTGGTCGGAACCCGGAATTGTACAGGTGATGAAAGATGAAAACGGCAATGGACTTCCCGACGACACCTGGTACGAAATTGCCGGAAGCGATCATTTCTGGAAATCAACAATTTCAGATTACCAGGTAACCTATCAGAATCCAGGGTTTAATCAGGCCAGTAACATTAATTGGATTGATAATCAGGGGACTGTCGGTGTTATCCCGGCAAATAGTTTTCATCAGCAGACATATTATCCCAGGGCCGATTTATTCCCCGGCGTCCCAACCGACAAATATACCCTGAAAGGAACCCGCATCAGCGGACAAATTGATTTGTCGAATCCCGGTGTGGTGAATTCGTACCACCGGGCTTTTGGTTATGCCGACAATACCCCGGTATTGTCGTGGACCGAGAAATTGCCAGACAATCCATATACGCCTGAAATTGAAGGTAGTGGCGGCGACGCCATCGACATTGGCTGGGCCGTTGATGCGAATAAAAAACCGGTGAACCTGGATGTCATCCATTTTATCCGTATTTATACCGGAATGAATGCGGTGGCCGGCTGGCTGGGTGAAATTTCGACCGAAGTAACCGGGATTCGCGTTGTTGAACCAGCTTCTGTAACCGGAACAACCTCAATGATTGTCATCCGCGATCTGCCCTCAAAAATCTGGCTTGGACAATCTCTTTCGCTCGAAGCGCTGGTCTTTGAAAAGGGGATCAGGCAGGAAAACACACCGGTTGTCTGGAGCGTCAGCGATCCGGAGCTGGCGCAGGTGAGCAACGGAGAGTTGAAAGCCTTGAAAAATGGAAACTTTAAGTTACGAGCTTCATCCTCATCGAATCCAGCAATTTATGCCGAATTGGAATTGAGTATTTTTTCAAATGGGAAGGCTCTGATCAGTCTTTCGTCAACCAGCCTGAAAGTGAACGACAAGCTGGAACTCTCCGGAAAACTAACCGATGGAAATGGCAACCTGCTTTCAGGAATGACACCAGTTTGGAAAGTTGAAAATGAGAATGTTGCAGAACTCATTCAACAAGATGGCACCTTTTTCCTGAAAGGCAGGCAAACCGGGCAATCGTGGTTGCTGCTCGAGGCGGCTGAATTGCCGTCAATCCGCGATTCAGTTTTAATCACTGTGGTTCCTGAATCAATCCTGAAAAAGGTTTTTATCACTGTAAAAACTGATGGAAGAACATTGATTCCCAGACATTCAGTATGGGTGGAGCAAACCGACCTGACCTCCAGCGTTGACCGAAACCAGAAATTATACGGATTACAGCAAATTCCTTTTGTGTCGCTGGCCCATGCTGTTGCCGCAACATTTAATTATTCCGGATTTACCGGCCAGTGGAACTTCCGCGACGACGCTGAAGGCGGGTCGGCGCTTTATTTGTGGAAGGTTCCTGAAATGGATGGCGGATCGACGGTTTATACTTTTGGGTATGGTGGTTCACGCACATCGGATGCTTACCGGAAAACCTGGGTCGTTTTGCTGAACCAGCAATCGTATGTTTCCGGATTCGACACCGTAAAAGTGAATAACAACGACGAAATTCTGATTTACCACATTACCGACAATAATTTGCCCTGGACCGTAACGCAACTTACAGCAGGAACCGACACGGTAAAATTGAACCAGGCGGTTAACATTCAGTTGCGGCAATATTCCTGCTCGATGGACATCAACCGGAAAGTGTCGGTAAATTCTTCCGATGTTTTGGCCGGCCAGACCGTGCAGGTGTCACCTCAAAATCAATCGAATCCTAACATTTCGGCGACAACCGATGAGTTTGGAAAAGCTTCGTTTTCGGTCAGTCAATCAGGTAATTATCTGATTACTTCAGGCATTGATGAAGCCGAATTGGTGGCCGAACCAATAACCGGAGCCAGCCATCCGCTAAAAAATGAGCAGGAATGTCGGATCTTTCCGAATCCATTTTCAGGAATTATCCGGATAAAATATCCGCAATCAATCGACGCGGTTGAAATTCTGAATGGCATTGGACAGCCGGTTTTCAGTAAAAATCATCCCGGAAATGAGCTTGACCTGTCATTCCTGCCGAACGGATTTTACGTGCTTCGGACAACATCCGGAAATGAAGTTTTTCAGCAAAAAATAGTCAGGCAATAACCCGTGAAAAAAATCCTGAAAAGACCGGAGGCCAAAGCATTCTTGTTCGGATTGCTGATTTGGAGTTTTGCTGAAACACTTTCGGCTCAGAAACTTTCGGACACCATCCGGATTCAGGAAGTTCAGGTTTACGGAAAAAAACCGATTGAGGAGGCGGCAAGCATGGTGACTCACATCGACACACTGGCCCTGCAAATGATGAAAACGCAAACCATTTCTGAACTTTTATCTTCGTATTCGCCGGTTTTCATTAAATCGTACGGAAGAGGTTCATCGGCAACGGCATCGTTTCGCGGCACGGCGTCCTCGCATACGCAGGTTTACTGGAACGGTATGCGATTGAATTCGCCCATGCGTGGCGATGTGGATTTCTCGTTGTTCCCGGTTTATTTCATCGACGACATCAGCCTTCAGTATGGAGGAAGTTCTTTGCAGTCGGGCTCCGGAGCTTTGGGGGGCAGCATTCGGCTCAACAACAAGCCCGACTGGTCTGATCGACTGAGCATCAGGTATGTGCAATCGATCGAAAGCTTCGCAACGGCCAAAGAATACCTGAACCTGGGATATGGAAATGGAAAAATTCAGTTTAAAACACGGTTGTTTTCTGATGAAAGCAGGAACAATTTTCCGTATTTCAATTACGGAGTTTTGCCCATGCACGAAACGGTTCAGAAGAATGCCGGATATTCCAGGCAGGGACTGCTTCAGGAAGCTTATTTCAGGTTAAATAAACAACTTTTTTCTGCCAAATTGTGGGCCTACCAAAGTTACCGCCATTTGCCGCAACTGATGTCGTTTGAAGGCGACGCGCGAAAAGAAACGCAGGCGGATGTGAATTTGCGTGCGGTATTTTCGTGGAAATACACTTCTGAAAAAAGCAGGTTGGAATGGGAGGGAGGAGTGAACCAGACTGAACTGAACTATTTCAGGTCGTCAACCGAAGCCAATTTTGTGAATTTCGACAGTCGAAGCCGTGAAAATAGCTTTACCAATCTGCTGAATTTCGACTGGACGCCACAAAAATTTCTGAACCTGAACTGGTCACTTAA
>JBBIHV010000070.1:0-1296 GCA_037446835.1 Sunxiuqinia sp.
GGAAATTGTCTTTGGTCAAACCCGTGAACAACCCGTGAACATTGAACTTTATAACATTCAGGGACAGCACGTTTCCACACTTTTAGAACATAAGCCGGTTTCGCCCGGACAACGGTTGCGGTTTAACCTGAAAGAAAATCGGGTGGGGAAGGGGATTTACCTGTTAAACATTTCGACTCCTGAAAAAAGCATGACGCGAAAGGTGGCTGTTGATTAAGGGCAAGGCAAAAAAGGCGTGCTGCAACTTTCGCGTAAGCCACCAATCTTCCTATCATCATTCTTTTGCATTTGCCTGAACACTATTTCCAGGCAATAATTGCGATACAAACCAAAACCAAAAGCCCCAGATTTACTTTTTACACCTTTTTCCTTTTCTAAAACTGGTAAAATCGTCAATATATTGACCGAATTACTGGTAAAATCGTCAATACATTGACTAAATTAATAGTAAAATCGTCAATAGAAAAATATTTTATATATTTGCCCGACGCAATACTAACAGAAAATGAATACATTAGATCGAATTTTGGTTCAGAAAATAAAAACCAAGCTTTTACCAAATAAAGTTGTCATGATTTTTGGGGCGCGGAGGGTAGGCAAAACTGTTCTGATCCGTCAAATTATTCGGGATTTTGGAGGCAAAGTTTTAGCACTGAACGGTGAAGATGATGATTCGATTGCGCTCCTGAAAGAAAAGAGCATTTCGAATTACCGGAATTTGCTTAATGGGATAGACCTTTTGGTGATTGACGAAGCCCAAAATATTCTGGAAATTGGACAAAAACTAAAGCTAATGGTCGATGAAATTGACCAGATCCGCATTATTGCCAGTGGTTCATCATCGTTCGACCTGATCAACAAAACAGGCGAACCGTTGGTGGGGCGAAGTTATACCTATCTGCTATTTCCGTTCAGCCAACAGGAACTTTCGGCAACCGAAAATCTTCTGGAAACCCGCAGGAGACTGGAATCACGGCTCATTTACGGATCCTATCCGGAAGTTGAAATGATGGAAAATGAAGGCGATAAAACGGAATATTTGAAAAACATAGTAAATTCTTACCTGTTGAAAGATATTCTTGCCATTGAAGGTATCCGGAATTCAGGAAAAATGAAGGAGCTCTTGCGCCTGATAGCTTTTCAAACGGGAAATGAAGTGTCGTATGAGGAACTGGGCAAGCAGTTGTCGATGAGCAAAAATACGGTGGAAAAATATCTGGATTTGCTGTCTAATGTATTCATTATATTTCGATTAGGCGCGTTTTCTAAAAATTTGCGCAAAGAGGTTACAAAAGC
>JBBIHV010000070.1:1396-11533 GCA_037446835.1 Sunxiuqinia sp.
AGTTCTGCCAGCCAACTATGATTACATGATGGTTTCATTTGGCATTTTTCTATCTTTAAAGCAAACTAATTAACCCAACGATCATGCCGCTACTCATTGTCGGAATCGGAATCCTGATTCTTCTCATTCTCATCAGCAAGTTCAAGATCAACGCATTCATTGCCCTGTTAATCACTTCGTTTGCCGTTGGATTGTTAAGCAATATGAACCCAATGGACATCCTCGATTCGGTGCTGAAAGGCGTTGGCGATACCATGGGCAAAATTATACTGATCCTGGCATTTGGAGCCATGCTCGGAAAAATACTGGAAGAAAGTGGCGCCGCTCACACCATCACTTTCCGAATGACCGAATTAATGGGGCTTAGGAACATTCAGTATGCCTTGCTGATAACCGGATTCCTGGTAGGTTTGCCCATGATGTACAATGCCAGTTTTCTGGTGCTTATCCCTTTAATTTTCACTTTTGCTTCAACAACCAAATTGCCGACCATCTGGCTGGCTTTGCCGCTGCTTTCGGCTTTGTCGGTGGCACATTGTTTCTTGCCGCCCCATCCGGCGCCAACTTATGTTTCGTTTATTTACGGCGCCAATGTCAACAAAGTATTGCTTTATGGATTAATTCCGATGGTCCCAGCTTGTTTGATAGGCGGTGTCTGGCTATCGCGGTTTACAAAAAAAATTGAGGTTACTCCTCCGGAAGGTCTTTTTACAGCGCGTCATTTCGAAAATAACGAACTTCCGGGATTGGGAATCAGCATCTTTTCGGCAGTGACCCCAATCATCCTGATGTTGCTCGGCGCGTTGGTCGATTTATCGTTTGGACCCCCACCTGCAAAAACAGAGCTCGCCAAACTGGGAATCGAAAACGTTACCGGATTTTACCAGCATATTCTTTCCGGAAAAGGTTTTGGTCCGCAAATATCCTGGCTTTTATCCGGAATTCTCACCTTTATTAAATTTATGAGCGATGCCAATGTCGCGCTTTTCACAGCGGTGATTGTTGCCATTTTTGCGCTTGGCCTTCGCAACGGAAGAAGCATGGACGAGGTGATGAACAGTTCGGCCAAATCAATCGGCGCCATCTCGATGATCGTTCTGATTATTGCAGGAGGAGGCGCATTTTCACAGGTTTTAAACGACAGCCACGTGATTGAATACATCCGTTCCATTTCCGGTTCCATCCAAATGAACCCGCTGCTGATGGCTTTTCTGATCGCTTCCGTTTTCAGGCTGGCCGTGGGGTCCGCCACCGTTGCAACCTTAACCACGGCACCCATCATGCTGCCCATTGCCCAGCACACAGGGACTTCGCCCGAATTGATGGTGCTGGCAACCGGCGCCGGAAGTGTGATGTGGTCGCATTTTAACGATTCGGGATTCTGGATGTTTAAAGAATACTTCGGGCTAAGCATTAAACAAACGTTTCAGACCTGGACCGTGATGGAATCGACAGTTGGACTGATCGGAATCATCACTGTATTGTTTATGAGTTTGTTCATTTAGCCGGAGACGTTAAAGAAAACCTAAAACTTTGTCAGGCATTAAACCTTTTAAATTCAGGGCTATCCAAGAAGTGACTTTAGAAAAAATTCATTTCATGTTTAACTTTTGGAAATTAAAGTCTTCTAATGGACATGAGTTTTAACTTTAGTAAAGTTTCAGAAAACAGTTTTAAAAATTAAAGGTTATGAAAACAAAAATTTTAGTTATGGTGGTTCTGATGGGTTTTTCATCCATCCTGATGGCACAGCCAGCAAAAAATGAATCGGGAAAATCATTCCATGGACAGGAATGGAGGTCGAATGGTAAAGCAGGTCAAAATGGCCCGATGAAGGGGCTGAACCTGACCGATGCTCAGAAAGATGCTTTTAAACAAAGCCTGATCGCCTTGCAAAAGGAATTGAAGCCACTCCGGAACGAACTGGGCGAAGCCATGGCCCATCAAAGGACGCTGGTTTCGGCTGATAAGCCCGACATGTCGGCAATCGACAAAAACATCGAGAAAATTGGTGGTTTGAAAGTTGAGATGGCCAAAGTCAGGGTTAAAAACCGTTTGGATATGCGCGCCCAGTTAACCGACGAACAACGCATGAAATTAGACATGTTGAAAGCAAGAATGAAAAAGGGGAAAGGCGACTGGGCCATGAACCGCCCAATGGGAAAGAACCACCCAATGGGGATGCAACAGGAACATGTGATGAATTAAATCACTGCTGAATATTTACCAAAGGCTGTCTGGTTGAATTTTTCTTCCAGACAGCCTTTTTTATGACTGGTAGAAATAGAAATAATTAGACCTCCTGAAAACTTGCTTCAGGCGAAAAGCACATTTAAGTTCCCTTTCTGTTGGTAACCCTACAAGGTAGGCTTATTCAGATAATATTGCGATTTTTTCTTTACTTTGTTTGTGTTTCCTGAATATTTTAGATCGTCTGACGAATGGAAAAACTCATGCATACCGAAAAGGAATTGGTAAAAAAGCTCCGTGAAGGCGATTTGTTTGCTTTCGAGGTGCTTTTTTACAAATACCGGAACAAGGTCAAGGGTTTTGCCGTGAAACTGGTTCCGGCGCAGGTCGATCCTGAAGAAATTGTTCAGGAAGTATTTGTGAAACTTTGGCTAAAAAGAGAAGCCATCAATCCTGAAAAAGATTTTCAATCGTTCTTGTTTTCGATTGCCAAACACCTGGTACTCGATCACCTGAAATCGGCTGTTAACCGGAAACTCTACTTTGTTGGCGAATATTTTCAGCAGGATTTGCTAATCGACGAAGGCCTTGATAGTTCGCCTGCCGACGATGCCGACGAAAAACTACAAAAACTTATCAACGAAATTCCGGAGCGGAGGAGAGAGATCTTCCTGCTGAGCCGTTTTGAAGGACTGAGCTACAAACAAATTGCCGAACGCCTGAATATTTCAGAAAACACGGTTGACAGCCAGATCCGAAATGCACTTAATTTTCTCCGGAAAGAATTTCGAAAAATGGTGGTTCTTGGGCTTTTATTCCTTTTTCAATAACCACAAATTTTGATTGGGTTTCATTTTTTTTACATTACTTATAAAATAAATACCTTTAACGTAAAAAAGAAATGGAAGCAAAATTGACACTAAACTTCGATCAGGAAGTCATAGAAAAAGCCAAAGAATTTGCAGCGGCCAACAACATCAGCCTTTCACGATTGACTGAATTTCTTTACCGTCAGATTACATCTGGCAACTATAAAACCATTGAAGATTTTCCTGTTTCTGAATGGGTCAATCAGGTTGCCAAAGGGGAAGCCACGTATAAAAGGCGTTCAAGAAAAGAACTGAAAGACGAATATTTTAATCAGGCCAGATGAGACTGTTTGTTGATGCAAATGTCCTGGCTGCAACTTTGAACAAGGAATATCCTTTATTTACATGGTCGTCGCGCATACTTAGCCTTCAGGGAAAGCAGAACATCGAGCTTTTCACTTCCCCGCTTTGCCTGGCCATTTCGTTTTATTTTTCAAGCAAGAAAAGCGGCGAAAAAATGGCTCGTGAAAAAATTGAAATACTTCTCCAGCATATTGGAATAACCTCAGTCGATGAAAAGGTAACCGATCAAGCCATTAAAAATATACTCATCCACGACTTTGAGAATGGAATGGAATATTATTCCGCTGTACAGCATAAATGCGACTGCATCATTTCTGAAAATCAAGAGGATTTTTATTATAGTGAAATTGAAGTGGTTGGATGCGAGGCTTTTCTATTAAAGCTTCAGGTTTAGTAATCAAACTGAATACTTTTTCCAAAACTCCTTCACGGAAAACCGAACCTTTCTCGTATTCCTTTCAAATAATTAAAAATGACCGAAAGAATTATTGAGATAGCAAACCGGTTTCTGAACGAAAAAGATTGTACAAATCAGGAACTTACCGAATTAAAAAAATGGCTTTCCGATCCGTCAGGCCAGTCCGGGGTTGAAAACTGGTTGGCCGAACATTGGGCCACCTCTCCTGAAATGGGTTCAAACACGCTGATCGAAACCGTTTTCAGACAGATTCGGGAATACCAGCAAGCGAACCTCCAAAAATCCGGTTCACCAATTACACGAATCCTGAAATTTTACCAAAAAGTAGCCGCTTTTCTTTTAATCCCGCTTATCGGAATTGGAATTCTGTACAGTGTAAGCCAGTACCAACAATCGGCTGGTCAATTCACCGAAACCATTGCCCCACGCGGGCAGAAGTCCCAAATTGTACTTTCCGATGGTACAAAAGTATGGCTAAACTCGGATACCAAAATTAAATACCCCGGAAATTTCAGTAAAAACCAGCGCGATGTTTATTTAAATGGCGAGGCATTTTTTGAGGTTGCCAAAAACGCCCATCAACCTTTTGTGGTACACACTTCCGGGGTAAATGTGAAGGTATTGGGAACGAAGTTCGATGTGAAGGCTTATGGCGACGAAGATCAGATTGAAACCTCCTTGTTTGAAGGCAAAATCGACTTGATTTTGGATAAATCCGGATCGAATGATGTGACTGAAAAGGAAGTGATCCCTGGACAGTCTTTTGTTTATTCCAAAGCCAGTCATGAGTTGGCAGCCACCCGGTTTCCACAGGACGAAATTAACGGCTGGAAAAAGAACCAGTTGATTTTTAAGGACGACACCTTCAGCAACCTGGTCCGGAAAGTTGAACGCTGGTATGATGTGAAAATGGTTTACGATGAAAAGCAATTTAACGACCGGCGTTTGACTGTTGAACTTTATGAAGGAGAGCGGTTGGAAAGGTTAATGGAAATTATCGGCCTGGCCTTGTCGGTTGATTACAAATACGAAAAAGGGACAATAATTTTAACACCAAAAGCGAAGAATATGCAAAAAAAATAAAGAGCGATAATTGGTCGAAGAATTACCGCTCTTTCAGATGTCAAAAATAAATTTTAACACGTAACACGTCAAATTTATGAAAAAAAACAGAACAAGTCTGTATGGGGAACCATTTATCCCTATACAAAAGTATTTACGCATCATGAAACTAACTTTCATTTTTACTTTGCTTGGCCTGATGTCTTACGCATCAGTCACTTACTCCCAGTCGAAACGCTTGTCTTTCGAGTCGAAAGATGCCACCATCGAAAGTGTTTTCAAACAAATTGAATCCATGTCGGATTATAAATTTGCCTACAACAGCACCAAACTCGATGTGGAAAAGAAAATCTCAATAAAGGTTGATAACCAAACGATTGATGCCATACTGGATAAAATCCTGGGGGCAGCAAACTTTCAGTACAAAATTGTTGACCGGTATATTATTATTACCGATGAAAACGGGGGGAATCAAAATTTGTTGGGAAGCGAGCAACAACAGAAGAAAATCGGCGGGAAAGTTACCGATACTTCCGGCGCTTCATTGCCAGGCGTTTCTGTTGTGGTGAAAGGTACAACGAATGGGACAATCACTGATAGTGAAGGAAAATATTCGCTTTCAAATGTGCCGGAAAATGCAACTTTGCAGTTTTCATTTTTGGGCATGAAAGCGCAGGAAGTTGCTGTTAGTGGGAAAACAACGATTAATGTTAACCTTGCCGAAGAATCAATAGGTATTGATGAAGTAATAGCCGTAGGGTATGGCACTACGACCAAACAAAACCTGACAACATCTGTTTCGCAGGTAAAACCAGGTGATATTCCTGCATCGGCCAATAATTCGGTTAACCAATTGTTGTTCGGGCGTGCTGCCGGGTTACAGGTTTCTCAGCAAAGTGCCGAACCTGGCGGCGCCATTAACCTTTCGATTCGTGGGCGGGGAAATCCATTAATTATTATTGATGGAATTGTTGTGCCGGGAAACGGGTTGGAGCCTGGCAGTGGAAACGGCGAGCTGAATGGCGTTAAACGAGGTGGAATTGCAGACTTAAACCCAGCTGATATTGAGTCGATTGAAGTTTTGAAAGATGCCAGCGCCGCCATTTACGGGGTTGCCGCCGCCGATGGGGTAATTCTGATAACGACCAAAAAAGGGAAAGCTGGTCGTATGAACATTTCTTATCAAGGAAGCCGTTCGATGGTAGTTAACATGCCTTATCTGAAACCGCTCAATGCTCATGAATACATGACCTATTACAATGAGTTTTCGAAAGACCGCTATTTATTTACAAACAATATGGCGCCTTTTGGCCCAAATGCCGCTTCCGGATTTACACCTGCTTTTTCTGACGCTCAAATACAAAGTGCCGGTAACGGAACGGATTGGATGGCGCATGTTTTGCGTCACGGAAGTGTTGATAACCACACTGTAACGATCAATGGTGGAAATGATAAAATGATTTATTATTTCTCCGGAAACTATTTTGATCAGGTTGGGACCATGAAAAATTCAGACATGAGTCGGTATAACACCCACATGAACCTGATTTTTAACCTGACCGATTTTGTTAAATTGAATACTTCCGTGAGTTATACCCGGAATAACTACACTAACTCAACAGCCGGCTGGCAAACCGGAGGCTCAGGTTCACAGGGATTTGGAGCATTGCAGGCTGCGCTAAGCTATCCTTCGTATTTGCCGGTTAAAGATGAAAACGGAAATTACACCCAGTTTTCTACAACGGGTAATCCGGTAACCCTTCTGAATATTAATGACCATACCCAGGCATCAAGTGTAATGGCCAATTTCTCCCTTGATATCGACATCATTAAAAAAATGCTTTCGGCCAGGTTGTTGTATGGAAACAATTATGAAAATGCCAACCGGAGCATGTATATTCCGTCAAATGTGTTTTGGGGTCAAATTTACCAGGCCCGTGGTTCATTAACAGGCCAGCAGCGCCAGAACCAAACCATGGAAGCAACGCTGTCGTTCAAAAAATCGTTTGCGAAGGTTGTCAATTTAGATGCGATGGCGGGGACGGGGCAGTATGTTTACGATGACAGTGGGTACGGAATGCAGGCTTCGGATATGCTTGATGCCGTCGGGACTTACAACATGGGCGCCGCTCCAAAACGCGATGCCATGTCATCGTATAAAGATTATGAGAAAAAACGTTCGTACTTTGCCCGTACCAATTTCGATATCCTCGACCGTTACCTGGTTTCGCTGGTTTACCGTTTGGATGGTATCGATAAATTCTTCCCAAATAATAAGTATGCCGGATTCCCATCAGCTTCAGTGGGTTGGAAAATCAACAACGAATCGTTTATGAAAAACTTCAGCAAACTTGATTTGTTGAAAATCAGGGCAAGTATCGGGATCACGGGTCGTCCAATTGGTACGGCCGCTTACGGACAATATAGCGCCGATGCCGATCAGGTGTATTTTGATAATGGAGCTACCATTTATACGCCTTATTATCAGACTAGTATTGATCAGCCAAACCTGAAATGGGAAAAAACAAGAAACTCAAATGCAGGCCTGGATTTTGGGTTCTTCAGGAACCGAATTTCAGGATCGGTTGACGTATTTAGCGATAAAGTGACAAATTTATTGACTTCCCGATCAACTGACCAGTTGTCGTATATTGCTACTGCTTATGAAAATGATGGTTCACGCATCCGCAACGGATGGGAATTCGCTTTGAAAACAGTTAATTTTGCATCCGGAATATTTCAGTGGGACATGATTTTTAACGCCACTCATTACGAATACCGTTGGGACCAGCGCTTTAAAAACCAAGATTTACAACCTTATGTTGGGCAAAAGGATCCGGTAAATGCCATTTATGTATTCCAGACCAATGGCATTTTGCAGGTTGGAGAAACTCCGTCAGCATGGCAGCCAGCTAAGGCTCAAATGCCCGGAGCTCCTAAGTTTGTTGACCGTAATGGAGATGGCGTTCTCGATTATAAAGATGTGAAGATGTTCAGTTATGACCCCAAAATCATTTTGGGCTGGGGCAACGAATTTAAATACCAAGATTTTGATTTTAGTATCTTTTTCTACGGTCAATTTGGGGCCTACGATTTTAACAACACCTTATTATGGGCCGATCCGAAGGGAATTGCATCGGGAACCATAGGAGCTACCAAGGACATCAAGAATGCCTGGAGTACTGCAAACCCAAGTGGAACCTGGCCTGGAGCCGCTTACGATGGAACGATTCTTGGGTTGCCGGCAAGTATCGATACCCGTTTATCAAGCAAAAATTTTGTCCGTTGCCGTAATATTACCCTGGGATATACCTTTAAACAAGAGGCTGTTACACGCTATTTCTCAAACATGAGGGTTTATGTTGATGTTCAAAACCCGTTCATTATAACCAAATATCTTGGTGGTGACCCTGAAGTTCAGGCAGGTGCGGTTAAGGGCGCTCCGGCTCCATATCCAATGGCCAGAACTTTTTCGTTCGGAGTTAATGTAAACTTCTAATCAGAACCAATGAAGATGAAACAAGCCTTGTTAAAGACAAATGTTCACAGGGCAATTCCACAAAAAAAAATATCGAAATATGAAACGAGCCAGGAGAATTACTTCTCACACAGGAGAATGATTATTGGCGAGTTCCATCTGACAATTAAAAATAAAATTATAAACAGATGAAAAAAATAGCATTCATTTTATCCATAATCGCAGTTCTTTTTAGCTCGTGCAAAGAAAACTTCGATCCGAAATTGTATGGTTCTCTTTCTCCTACCACTTTTCCCTCAACCGAATCGGAATACCAGCTTTATATGATGGAATTGTACAAACCGTTCGAAGCGAAATGGGGTTATCAGGCGCTAAGCTGGGAAAACAACTTTTTTAGTCCCGAATACGGAAACATTGTTGAGTTTGATGCTGCTTCAGATCTGATGCCTGCTTACACCAACTGGGGCGGGTTCTGGGAAAGTTTCAGTACCTGTAATTTTGTTTCGCTGAAGACACAAGACCGTTCCAGTCATTTTGAGAAAGTCCGTTTTGTGACGCGCGCCACCAAAATTATTGATGATCTTGAAAAATCGACAATAAGCGATGCCGCTAAGTCTGAATTTATTGCCGAAGCAAAAATGTCGCGTGGCTGGATCATGTATTACTTGCTGCACATGTATGGGCCAGTCCCGGTAATTCTTGATCCGAAATTGATTGGTACCGATGCCGAAGCAAACCTGACCCGTCCGCAGAGAGATGTATTTGTAAGTTCAATCGAATCTGATTTGCGTTTTGCCGCTGATAATCTTCCGGCTCTACCACAAGATTATGGCCGTTTTAACAAAGGGGCCGCTTTAACAGTTTTAACCCGCCTGTACCTGAATGAGAAAAATTTTATTAAAGCTGAAAGCACTGCCCGGGAAATCCTTCCATTGGGTTATAAATTGGTAAGTGATTATGCTAGTTTGTTCAGGGAAGCTACTGAAGTGAACACCGAAACGATTTGGGCAGTTTCCTGTATCAACGGTCCAACCGGGAACTTCAATGCGCTTGATTTTTATGCCTATCCAACTGATTACCCCGGAAATAAAATTACCGGTGGATGGGGTGGAAGTACAGGCGTTTTTTCGGCCAATTGGACTTTCTACGATTCATTTGAAGCAGGAGATACCCGCAAAAATTTGCTGATTGGTGAATATACAGCAAAAGATGGCAAAACGATTAAAAACCGAACAAACATGAATGGTGCTGTCATTGCCAAATATCCCGATGAAGGTGGTGCTGTTAACTCACTTCAGGGAAATGATATTGTGGTTTGCCGTTTTGCCGATGTTTTGCTTATGCTTGCTGAAGCAATCAACGAAAACAGTGGGCCGACGGCTGAAGCAGTAGGTTTTATTAATCAGGTTCGCCAGCGCGCTGGTATCGGCAATCTTCCCGTAGCAAGCACTGCATCAAAAGACGCACTGCGCGATGCCATTTTTGTTGAACGCGGCCACGAATTGTATTTCGAAGGTTTGCGTAAAATGGACCTGATCCGGATGGGAAAATGGCAATCGGCTTTAGCTGCTGTTGGTAAAATTGCCGGCCCCGAATTGTTGCCCGTTCCTGATTATGCTGTCAATAATAGCGGTGGACAGTTGACCCAAACTCCTGGTTACTAATTCGACTATCAGCTTTTTTTATAACATATTGTGAGCCTTCCCTTTGCATTATTCCACTGGGAAGGCTTACTTTTATGCTTAAATTTGTGACAATTTCCTTGACTATCTTAATTCCTGAACCATGAAAAATTACTATTTCTTTCTCCTTTTTTC
>JBBIHV010000070.1:11633-18965 GCA_037446835.1 Sunxiuqinia sp.
GGCAATAAAGATTTGCGCGCATTTGTTGAACTGTGCGCCAAACACGGCATGTGGGTGTATCCGCGCATTGGCCCGTGGTGCCATGCCGAAGTCCGCAACGGCGGCACCCCCGACTGGGTTTTACAGAAAACAAACCTGAAAGACCGTTCAAACGACCCGGTTTATCAGTCGTATGCCGAAGAATGGTACCGGCAGGTGGCCCTTCAGTTAAAAGGACTGCTATACAAAGACGGCGGCCCGGTTGTTGGTATTCAGCTTGAAAACGAATATGGTCATGGCAAAAGTGGCGAAGATTACATTTTGTGGCTGAAAAAAACCGCTCAAAAATATGGGCTTGATGTGCCGATGTACACTGTCACAGGCTGGGGAAATGGTTCTGTACCGCCCTACGAAGTCATTCCGTTATGGGGCGCCTACCCCGACGAACCCTGGGCCGACAACCTGAACCGAAGTACCGGTTGCGGAAACTTTCAATTTGCACCGTTTCGCGACGACAATAAAATTGGGAACGATCTTCAGAAAAGCCAGAAGCGATACCTCGATTTATCGGCCTATCCGTTTTTTACCTGCGAGGTGGGTGTCGGCATCGAAAATACCCAACACCGGCGGCTTCAAATTGGCGAACTCGATGGTCTGGGCCTGATGATGGCCAAAATTGGCGCCGGAAGTAATTTGCCCGGATATTACATGTTTGCAGGAGGTTCAAATCCGCACGGAATCCTCACTTCGATGGAAGAAAACAAAGACGAAACCGGCTACTGGAACACCAATCCGGTGATCTCCTACGATTTTCAGGCGGCTATCCGCGAATCGGGCGAGTTGAACGGTTCGTATTTCGAGGTAAAAAAACTGCATTATTTCCTGAACGAATTTGGAAGTTTGCTGGCCCCGATGGCCCCGGTTTTCAAACCGAATGACGCTGATCTTCAGGTATCTGTCAGGAGCGACAGGCAATCGGCCTTTATGTTCGGGATAAATTATTGCCGGCACAATGTTTCGGTTGAAAAGAAAAATGTTCAGTTTTCGGTTAAGCTGAGTTCAGGTAACGTGGTTTTCCCTTCGCAACCGGTAACTGTTTCCGACAGTTCTACCTTCATCTGGCCGGTGAATTTCAGGATGGGAAGTGCTTTGCTAAAATATGCCACGGCGCAACCGCTTTGCAATGTGGGCGATACATGGGTTTTTATTCAGGATGCAGCGGCCACTCCTGAATTTTGTTTCGATGCGTCAACCGTTTCGAAAGTGAATTCAACTTCAGGAAAAGTTGTTCAGGCAAACGGCGGATACATCGTTTCGGGTTTGCAGCCCGGCATGAATTGCGTTATCGACATTCAGGACAAGAACAACCGGGAACAAAAAGTGGTGGTACTTTCCAGACAGGAAGCCAAACAGGCATGGCTTTTCAGGAGCGGTGACCAAAAATATTTTTTTGTTTCGGGCGCAAACATGTACCTCGACGGCGCAAAACTTCATGTTTTCAGTAAGTCGAACAGCATCAAAATAAACATGCTTAACGCCGGATCTACGGGCGAAGCATTCACGGCTTCAAGCTTTTCTGTTCCTGAAAAACACCTTGAAATTCAGGCAAATGAGTTCAGGCCTTTGGACGGTGCATATTGGCTGAAAACCAGCGCGGTTGAAAAGCTGGATAACAGCAATGCGCTTCGTCATCGCTTTTTCCTGAAGGAATTCAGCCTTGGAAACCCTTCGAAAATTAAAAAAGCCGAGCTGATTTTGGCTGTTCAGTCAGATTGCCGGGTTCAGGTCAATTCGGTTTGGGTCAATCAGAATGTGGTTCCTGAAACGATGAACAGCCTGGATGTGACCGGGTATGTGCAAAAAGGCGAAAACAAACTGATGCTTGCGTTTCCGTTCGAAGCCGGACAAAAAGCGTTTGCTGCCAGGCTGGTGGTCGAATATTTCAATGCCGACAGGGTGGAATTTGCAAGCAATCAGTCGTGGCTGATGAAAGACGACTACACTTATCCGTCGTACCTGATCAAAGATGCCGGGTTTAAGCAGCCGGAAGCGGTGAACCCGGATGAAAAGCTGGATATTCCGCTGAAAGAACGCATTTCGTACACGTTCAGTTTACCCGAAAATTATATGGATGGCCTCAGCAATTTGTTCCTGAAAATTCGTTACAGTGGCGACAAAGGCAAGCTGTATTTCGACAATCGCCTGGTTGCCGACGATTTTAACAATGGAAAGGTTTGGAGCACCGGGTTGAACCGGCTTGGCAATAATCTTGAAAATCAGCCGATAAAATTGGAAATCACGGCTTTGCCAACTCAGGCCAGGGTTTATTTTGATGATGAATCGGCCAAACAAGAAGGTGCCGTGGCCAAACTGAAAAACATACAATTGGTGCCTGAATATCAGTTCGGTTTCAACATTTCAGGGAATGATTTAACATTCATCAAAAATTAGCGCATGTGCCAAAGACTATTTTTTTTGCTGGCGATTATTTCAATTGCCGCCTTCTCCAAAGCGCAAAATTCTGTTGGATTTCAGCAGGCTTTTGTCGATGATAAAGGCATTATTCGATGGGCAGAAAATAAAACTGAAGTGGCTCTTTTCGGAGCTAACTATTGTCTCCCATCGGCCTGCGATTACAGGGCTGCCGGGCTTTTTACTACCGATCGCAAAAAAGTGGTCGATCAGGACATGGCTCATTTTGCCCGAATGGGCTGGGACGCCCTGCGCCTGAGTTTTTGGGGCGATTGGGAAAACTCCAATAAGCGGGGTAACCTGATTGCAAACGAACACCTCGATCTGATGGATTATGTGATTGCCAAAGCCCGCGAACGGGGAATCTTTATTTTGCTCAGTCCGATAGTGACTTACAGCTCACTCTGGCCCGATGCCATGAAAGATACGACCAGTGTGGACGGAATTTCAGTACATTACAAAAAAAGTGAGTTGGGCACCAATCCCGATGCCATTGCTGCCCAATGTAATTATTGGAAACAGTTGCTGAATCATGTCAATCCATATACGGGCTTGGCGCTGAAGGACGATCCGTCTATCTTGTTTCTTGAAACGATTAACGAACCCTGGCATCATAGCAGCGATGAAAAAGGCTCGGTGGCGTATATCAATTCGTTAGTCGATGCTATCAAAAGCACTGGTTGCAAAAAACTGATTTTCCACAATTATAGCCAGGACAATAAAATTGGCAAATCGTTAAAAGCTTCCAAAATCGATGGGGCAACCTTTGCCTGGTATCCCACCGGACTGAATTCGGGACACACGCTACAAGGCAACTATTTGAGGTCGGTAGATGATTTTCCGTGCATGCTTTATCCGGAAATCAAAGGAATGCCCCGGATTGTTTACGAGTTCGACACGCCCGACTTGAATACCGGTTACATGTACCCGGCCATGATGCGTACTTTCCGCTCGGTGGGTGCCCAGTTTGCCACCATGTTTTCGTACGATATGTTGGTTTCAGCTCCGTACAATCAGGGTTGGAACACACATTTGCTAAACATGGTTTATACGCCGACGAAAGCGGCGAGCGCCATCATTTCGGCACAAGCCATGAAGAAACTGCCCTTGTACAAGCAATACGGAAATTATCCTGAAAACATGTCATTCGGAGATTTTCAAGTGAGTTATGACGAAAACCTGAGCGTGATGAACACTTCGGAAGCCTTCATGTACGACAATTCAACTAAGACTATTCCTGAAAATCAGGCAAGCCTGAAAAAGATTGTAGGCGTTGGTTCGTCGCCGGTTGTTCAATATGGTGGACTTGGGATCTACTTTCTTGATCAGGTGAAAGAAGGCGTTTGGCGTCTCGAAGTATATCCTGACGCTGTCACTGTTGAAGATCCGTTTGGTTATCGCAAAGAACCTCGCGTGGTCATCCGGCTCATCAGCAAAGAGCAACCGATGAAAGTAAATTTGGTCGATTTGGGTAATTCGTTTGGTATTTACCCGGTAAATAACGGCAATAAGTTCTCCGGAAAAACTAAAAATGGTGAGTTTGCGATTCGTCCCGGAGTGTATGTATTGACTTCCGGAGGCTTTGACAAAAACAGTTTGCCCGAAAAGATTGGTCAGGTTGGCTTCGCAGAGTTTGTTTGTCCCGCTGACGAGCAGTTGCCGATGCAGGTTTCGGTTAAATCTGCACCGGATTACCCATCTGATGAACCCATCGGCATATCAGCTCAGGTTGCTTCAGCAGTTACCCCTGAAAAAGTTGAATTGGTTGCCCGACTGCAGGGGAAGAGCGATTATCAGTATTTCCCGATGAACTTTTCAGGAAAATACAATTATGATTGTGAAATTCCGGCCGATAAATTTTCTGATGGAACTTTGGAATTCTATATCGAAGTAAGTGCAAACGGTCATGTTAAGAAGTTTGAGAAAAAACATCCTTGGATTCCGGAAGAAAAAAGCAATTACACCACTCAGATTGTAAAAGCCAATGCACCGCTGGTATTATTTTCGCCTGAAGCCGATTACAGGCAATTGTCGTTTACTCGAATTGGAGATAACATTCGTCATGGATTGTATAAACTGGCTGACGGACCCGACAAACAGAAAGTGTTTTCAATGAGTCTGCCCATGATCATTGATCCGTCACTCACAGATTATACTGCTTCTCTCATCATTAAAGATCGCATTCAGGCCCGATTGGAAAATCTGTCGAATGTAAAAAAAATCCGGTTTAAAGCAAAAGGTACACATCCGGGAACAGCATACCTTTCGCTGGTTGAAGCCGATGGAACTACTTGGCTGATAAAGCTTGAAATTTCTTCCGAATGGAAAGAATACCGTATTTCGCCTGGCAAACTAATTGCCGGACAAGGAGTGAAACTTCCTCATGCTTTTCCGGAGCAATGGGATTACTGGATGGATCCGGCAACAGGGCGGGGTGGGGCAGGAGACAAGATCAAGCTGCAAAAAGTGGAACGACTGCTGTTTTCGCTTCGTCCAGAAGGAAAGCAAAAATACACGACTGATCCGGAAGTGGAAATTGGAAAAATAAGCTTTGAATTTTAATCTCGTTAAATTTACTTTGTATTCACTTAAAGCGATGAAAACTAATATTTTACTAATTCTGCTCCTCATTTTGGGTTTTTCGTGCAAAGACAAAAGGGTATCTGGCAGTGATGTTCCGATTTCTGATCCAAAATCCAAATACCATCAGTTTACTCCTGATGAATTTGTGATGGGAGCCGATTTGTCGTATGTCAACCAGATTGAGGATCATGGCGGGGTTTATCGCGATTCAGGAAAAGTGCGCGATCCGTTTCTGATTATGAAAGAACATGGCTGCAACCTTGTACGGGTGCGGCTCTGGAACAATCCGGTTTGGGTCCGTGATGTGTATGGAAATGCGAATACGCCTTTGTACAGCGGATTTGCCGATGTTTTAAAAACCATTCAGCGTGCCAAAACACAGGGAATGTCAGTGAACCTCACTTTTCAATATTCCGATTTCTGGGCTGATCCGGGAACTCAGACACCACCGGCAGCATGGGCCAATATTACCGATTTGCAGGTGCTGAAAGACTCGGTTTACAACTATACTTTTTCAGTGCTGAATAAACTGAACCATTTGGGGTTGATGCCCGAAATGGTGCAGATTGGAAACGAAACAAATTGCGGAATGATGATGACCGGAACGAAATCGGGATTTCCGGATTTGAATGGCTGCAACAATCATTGGCAGGAATTAGGATCGGTTATCAACAGTGGAATTAAAGCCGTGCGTGACGTGTCGGCACAATCGGCCATCAAAACCCAAATTGCATTGCATGTAGCCGATCCGAAAAATGTGGACTGGTGGTTTGGCCAGATTACCACTTCAGCAGCAGTAAGCGATTTCGACATCATCGGAATGTCTTACTATCCGCTATGGCACACCACCATTGCCTTTAGTGATTTACCCGCTCTGATTACCAAGCTGAAAAATACCTATAACAAAAAAGTGATGATCCTGGAAACCAGCTATCCGTGGACAACCGAATATGATGATTCGTACAACAATCAGTTTGGCGGACAAACACCACTTACAGGTTATCCGTTTACCAAAGCAGGACAGACAAAATTTCTGGTCGATCTGACGCAAAATGTGCTGAATGCCGGCGGTAGCGGGGTAATGTACTGGGAACCAGACTGGATCACCTCACAAATGAAAGACCCGTGGGGAACCGGCTCGTCGATGGAAAACTGTACTTTTTTCGATTTCTCCGGAAATGCAATCCCATCGATTGATTATATGCGATATCCTTACAAACTTCAGAATTAATAACGTTCAAAGCATTGAAAATGAGAACTTCATTAAAGTCGATACTTGCCGCATTAATTTCCATCTTGTTACTCACAGGTTGTAGTAAGGTTTCTATATCACAAAATCCTTCTGGAAATTCTTTTGCCAAAGGTGCCGATATCAGTTGGTTACCGCAAATGGAAGCTAGCGGCTATAAATTTTACAACAACGATGGCAAACAGGAAGATTGTTTCAAAATTCTGAAGGATCACGGAATTAATTCCATCAGGTTACGAACGTTTGTAAACCCGTCAGACGACAAGTTCAGCGGACATTGCAGCAAGGACGAAACGGTTGCTATGGCTGTTCGTGCAAAGCAATGGGGAATGCGCGTAATGATCGACTTTCATTACAGCGACAGCTGGGCCGATCCGAGCAAACAAGTTAAACCAAAAGCCTGGGAAGGTCACGATTTTCCAACACTGTTGAACGATCTTTACAATTATACTTTTGATGTGATGAATGCGCTTAAAACTGCCGGGGTAACTCCCGAATGGGTTCAGGTTGGAAACGAAATTCCCGGAGGCATGGTTTATCCAGAAGGCAGCACCTCGAATTGGCCTCAGCTCGCACAACTGATCAACAAAGGTTATGATGCCATTAAAGCCGTAAGTCCCGAATCAAAAGTAATTTTGCATGTCGATCAGGGAAATAACAATGAGCGCTTCCGCTGGTGGTTCGATGCCGCAAAGGCCAATGGGGCAAAATACGATGTAATTGGCTTATCCTATTATCCTTACTGGCTCGAAGGAAAACCTGATTACACGCTTTCGATTGATGATTTGGGAAAAAATCTGAACGACATGGCTTCTCGCTATGGAAAAGAAGTAATGGTGGTTGAAGTGGGTGACGAAGACAACAAGGTGCAGAATACATACGATATGCTGATTGCAGTTATAAAAAAAGTGAAGGAAGTACCTTACAGTAAAGGGTTGGGTGTATTTTACTGGGAACCCGAAGGAGCCAGAAGCTGGAGCCATTACGCTTTAAGCGCCTGGGGCGACGATGGAAAACCAACCAAAGCACTGGATGCATTTTTACAATAA
>JBBIHV010000071.1:0-4019 GCA_037446835.1 Sunxiuqinia sp.
TCAACTTCTTCGCAATTGGTGTAACAATGTACTTTAATGCTATCTCCTTCTTTTCCGGGCCAGTTCCAATGTGGAAAAATATGTACAACAGGTTCATCGGTCCAGGCTGCTTTGTATGCATAGTAACCATCTTTCGGGAAACCGCATACATCCATGAACCCGAAGTGTGATGTAACACATGGCCATTGGTATGGGGTAGGTTCGCCACGGTAGTCAAAACCAGTCCATACAAACAGTCCTCCAAGGTAGGGGTATTTGACAATATCCGCCCAGTCTTCACCCGGCAGTGGCCCCCAACCGGGCTGCCATAACCCGAGGTTTGAAACATAGCCCTTCTCCCAGTCGTTCTTATATTCACCGCGAGTTGAGATGAAACTGGTAGATTCGGTGCAAAACTCTACCCGTTTCGGATATTTTTCATGGTCTTTCACATACGCCAATCCCTTGTCTCCGTAATTATAACCCACAACATCCAGCACATCACTATACCCGCCTTCGTTCCGGCCATGGTTCATTGCGGCTGTCACGGGGCGCGTGGGGTCAATCTTATGGGTTGTTTCAACCAGCGTTTCAAGAATCCTTGTACCTGTTACCGTGCCTTGTATCGCTTCTTCGTTTTCCATGCTCCACATAAATACCGAAGGATGGTTCCGATCCCTGTACAGCATAGTAGTCAAATCCTTTATCCCTTCTTCACTGCTTGACAAATAGCGGTTCTCGTCCAGTACTAGCATACCAAGCCGGTCGCAAATATCGAGCAGTTCCGGGGTCGGAGGATGATGGGCACAACGGTATGCATTACAGCCCATTTCTTTAAGCAGCTTTATTTTATACTCGTTTATTTTATCGGGAAGGGCAACACCGACACCTGCAAAATCCTGATGGTTGGCAGTACCTTTTACCGGATAAAGTTTGCCGTTTAGGAAGACTCCGTTGCGATTGATTTCTATGGTTCTTACACCAAAAGTAGTTTGGTAGGTATCAATGATATTGCCATTTTCAGAAACTTCGGTCAGTACTTTATAAAGGCTGGGCGTTTCTGGCGACCAAAGCATAGGCTTTTGAATTGTACCGGTTTGCGAAATCTCTGTTTGACTAAAAGGTTCAATCGCCTGTTTCGAAGTTTGTGTATCCAGCACATCGCCTTTTTTGTCAATAATTTTTAAAACAAGCGTAACGTTTTTGGCTGTTTTGTATTCGTTTTTCAAGGTTGTTTTTATGTCAACAACTGCTTCTTCGGGCGAAACAGAAGGGGTAGTAACAAAAGTACCAAACCGATCGACATGAAGCCTGTCGGTTTTTTTTAACCATACGTGCCTGTAAATTCCGGCGCCTTCGTACCACCAGCCTTCGTATTTGGTAGCGTCAACCTTTACAAGGATTACATTTTTGCCTTCATTGCCATAACGCAAAACGTCTGTCAAATCGTAGTTTGATGGGGTGTAGCCGCTTTTGTGGTTTCCCAGGAGAAACCCGTTGACCCAAACCGTGCTGTTCCTGAAAATCCCATCAAACTCAATGGATATTTTCCGTCCTTTGTCTGTTTCCGGTATTTCGAATTCTTTCCTGTAGAAACCAATGCCTGTGGGCAAATATCCGCTCACTGCCGGTTGGTTGCCCAGTGAATTGTCGTGTACAAAAGTGCCTTCAACTGCCCAATCGTGCGGGAGGTTTACTTCTTTCCAATCGCGTGGATAAAGAATTTTGGCGCTTTCAACATTCGAGTAGTCAATGGTCGTATCTAATTTAGTGATAATTTTTACATTGATATCCGTCAAACCACCCTGTCCACCTACTTTTACCACTCGCTTCATAGCGATGTCGCCTTTGTGGAACTGCCAGTTAAAATCAAAGCAATCTCTGGTCCGTTTTTCTGAGATAGTTGGTTGTAAATTTTGTGCGTTTCCTTCAAGGGAACCTGCCAATAACAGGGCAAATGCTACACCACAAAATGCTGCCAACCTTTTTAATCTCTTATTCATGTGTTGCTGATTTCTACAAATTACCTGATTTCAATAAATTCCGGTTCGTAAGGTGCAATGGTAAAGTTTCCGGTATAATCCTTGTCAAAAAGAATACTGAGGGAGCTTCCTTTCATTGGGATCTCCTTGGGTTCACTGCTTACATTCAGGTATAAGAAATGGTTTTTATCGATCTGCCGGGCCATTACTCCTGAAGGCACTTCCGGACCTTTTTTAATGCCCAGTTCATTGATCAGTTCATCCACCAAGGGATTAAGCACATTGCCATTTGCAGGCAGACCAACATAAATTGCACGGCCTTTGCCAAACTTGTTGGAAGTCATTATTGGATAATCTTTATCCAGGCTGGTCAGATGGCCAATTACTTCAGCTCCTTTCGGTTCCACAATATCAAACCTGGCAGATTCAGTATCAATGGCTTTTCCTTTATAAGAAAACTCGATTTTCTTGCCTTTGTATGATTTTCTCGAAATTTCGTTCATGGCCTCGGTTTCTTCGTAACCTCCCAGCCGAATGCCAAATACATCACTTAAACGACCGGGGCGTGTGGTGGCGAAAACTTGTCCCGATTCGTCAACAATGGCCGAATTGCTTGTCATTATTACTGTTCCGCCATTTTTTACGAAGTCGCGGATTTTAGTGGCGGTTGCTTCGTCCATCACAGCAACGCCCGGAACAAAGAGCAATTTGTAGTTTAACGGGCTTTTTGAAATTTCCACCACCCGGGCATCCATGTTGCGGTAATAAAACAAATCGAAGCAGGCTTGTAATTGGTTATCATGCTGTTCAGGAAAAGAACTGCTTGCAATCTGGCTCGGAAATGAGAAAGCCAAACCCACTTCCGCCTGAAGCTGATATGGGAAGAATTTTTCAATCTTTTTAAACTCCCTAGCAATCTGCTTGTATTCATCGTATTTGCGATTGGGTATTCCGTCCCAGTCGAGCATTCCTTCCAGGTACTGCTCTTCACCGGCCCACATACTTTGCCAGGTCCAGCCGCAAACCATCTGGTTGCCATACATCAGGGTGGCATAGGCCGATTTTCGGATCGAATTCGGGACTGCCGTCATGGTTGTAAACTCGCTGCACCAGAATGGATTTGTGCTTTCGAATTGAATCCGTGAAATTCCAAACAAGGCATTCATAACGCCCCAATTGGTTGTTAATGTTGTTCCCGGATAAAAACCGCAGCCTTCGCGTGCCATCTTTCCTGAATAAGCGATTTGTGAATAGTCGAAATACTTCATCGGGCTGTAGTACCAGGCATTTGTATTGGTTAAGGCATTAGGTGCATTGGTGTTCACTACTTCAAGTACCTTGAAAATCAGTCCATTAACTTCGTCAGAAACAAAACGTCTGAAATCCAGTATTTTTTCAGGTGCACCATTTTTGTTACCTGTTCCAGGAAACCCAATTTCTTCAAATTGATTAATTTTTCGGGACCAGCGTTGGGTTGCCCAGGCTTTATTCAGATTATCAAGGTTTGAATATTTATTCTTTAACCAGGTAATGAACCTTTGTTTGGCTGTTTCAGAATAAGAAATGGGGCCATCACCCGATTCGTTGTCAATCCCGAAAGCCAGCAGTGCCGGATGTTTTGCATACCGTTTTGAAATGGCATCGGTAAACCGTAAAGCATATTTCTGATAATTCGGGTCGCCAACATCTTCCATGTACCGGTGATTCGGGTAATGCACATTCCTGTTGGCATCCACAATGTCGATGGACGGAAATTTGTGATGCAACCAGATTGGGGCCGGACGAATGGCAATATCAAGAATTACCTTAATACCAGCCTGGTCCATCATGTCCATTACCTGATCAAACCATTCAAAATCGAACTTTCCTTCCGATGGTTCGTAGCTGTCCCAGGCCAAATGGCCCATTCGGACAACCGTGAACCCAGCGGCTTTCATCAACTGAATATCGCTTTTTATCTTCTCCGGATTTTTATCATCATGGGGATGATAATTGGCTCCGACATACAGGTTTTGGGAGTTTCCATTAAAAGTTGAAAGGAGAAAAATTCCAAGTGCT
>JBBIHV010000071.1:4119-18181 GCA_037446835.1 Sunxiuqinia sp.
TTGATTTTCTGGCCTCCCTGGTTAAATACAGAAATTTCTGTAGGTTCAGCAACATTCGAATTTATGCTGACAAACAGTTTATTTGAAACCGGATTGGGGTAGATCTTTATTTCATCGCTCTGATGCGCTGGTGCCACTATTCCTGTTGGAGTAGATTTTAATAAAACGGCCGTTGTTGAAAGTGCAGGGACTGATATGGTAAAAGAATTTGAATTTACAGTTACCGAATTTTTTTTCAGGGCATTGTTGGTGTGCGATTTAAATGTTTCAGATGATGGCAAAGATGCCAACTGCAATGTGTTGTATGTTCCATCAAACACCGGGAATTCATTGAGATTTACTGTTACGCTGCGAGAGGAACTCATGTCGCGGTTCACAATAATTACTGTCATGGAGTCGGCAATTTCATTTACTGTGGTATAAGCCGAAACTGTATTTTCTAGCGAAGAAGTACTTGAAACACTGTAATTTTTGGCATAACGGCTAAATAGGTGCAAGGTTTCCCACATACCATTGAACCATGACCATGGAGTTAGATATTCAACACCATTGTTTGCAAAGGTCCCCAGATGCGAGGCATACACGACAGAGGCAACATTTGGATCAGAAGACGCCGGGCTCCATTCGCTGATACCAAGGCTTATGCCGTTATCCGGACCGAAATATTTTGTTAGCCAATCGTTGATGCGCTGGAAGATGTATTCCTTTTTTAGCGAAGTATCCCAGCCCCCGTTTATTGTGTATAAGCCGTTAGCACCGGGATATACATAATTTTTATCGTAATACATCCGGTGGAGTTGCAAGGCGTCGGCATCAGTTGGCGCATACGGATAGTTGTGAAGGTCCACCACATCAAGCACCCTGACACCCGATGCTTTTTCTTCATCAGCACAGCGTTTTATAAAATACTCAAGCCAGCAATAGTATTTTCCGTTTATATTTATACTTTCGTTTCCCCATTTATACCATTGCCATTCACTGGTAGTAACCGGACCACAAATTTTTATTCCGGGGAAGAAGGCACGGGCTTTCTTGGCCACCTCAATAAAACGATCCATAAATTCTGAAGCGGGTAGGAGGGTTTTCATCACATCATCATGAGTTCCGTTCCACACATCCGGTTCGTTATCCATATTCCAGTAGAGAAATTGATTCTTGTTCAACCCTATGCCTTTAGATCCAAACCAGTGGTTCAGGATTTCCACAGTAGAATCGGCTGGCCATTCTTCGGTATATAGATTGATATCGCCCTCAACCAATGCTTTGCCTCCTGGGTTAGCTGTATTCGGAGTTCCGCCTCCAGCCAAATTCTGTCCAACACCTTGCCACCATTGCGATTGATTGAAACCCCAATCGTTAAAATTGTACGCATTGCTGGAAGCTACTCTGCCGAGCAATTGAAATGCAAACATCTCTTGCATACCGGGATAAGTAGCTGAGATATCTTTAGAAGTTTTGTCCCAATCACAGCCATAAACATTGTTGTACCAGTCGGGGTGGCTGGTAATTTTTTTTCGCCAGTTATATTTGGTTGCATTATTTCCTCCGTTCATACGTGCCATGCGCAATCCGGCATCTTTGTAAAACTGTGCAGGTTGGTCAAAGGTATTGTTTCGTCCATAGATGTATGGCGATACAGCCCGTTTGCCCTGAGTGGCACTTACCGTTATAGTAACATCCTGTGCTAATGCTGTATTTATTCCTGAACAACAAAGAAGTAGTACAAATAAATAATTTTTAATCACATTTAATTTCATTGTAATTGATATGGATTTCTATTAATAATTGCATCAGCATGTCATACGATAGCTGTTGTGAAACAATTCCAGCCCAGGAAAACCAAAACAACTGTTTGCTAATCTTAAATAACTTTCAGGCAAATTTAAAGTAATGGAGGATTTGTCCTTTAACAAAAACCGTCAATCTTTTTGCATTCCAGGTAATTGGTACGAAATGTTATACAAAAGGGTGAAGCTTAATACCCGAATCAACGTTTCTTGTTTTTATCGCGGTATTCGGTAGGACTGATTTGTACTTCTGATTTAAAAACCCGGTTAAAATGACTTTGGTTATTAAACCCAACTTTGAAAGCAATCTCTCCGATGTTTAGTTCGGTTTCAAGAAGCAATCGTTTTGATTCGTTAATCCGTAACCGATTGATATAGCTTTTGAAATTGCATCCAAACTGATTTTGTATCTCATTGGTTATTCTGCGCTGACTAACACCCGTTTCTCCGGAAATAAAATCCAGGGTAAGTTCGCAGTTTTGGAAATTGTTGTTTATAAAATCAAGAAAATCAGATTTCGAAATCTCAATATTTCTATTTTCAACTGGTTTATAGGCAATTGTAATAATTTGCTTATTCTCCCTTATTTTTTCAGCCGTGTAAAAGCCGATAAAAACAAGGAGGCTAAATGCAAATTCCAGCGCTAAAATCAAAATAAGTATCGGTTTATTGTTTCTGGAAAATACCAAAGAAGATATCTCAATGGATTGCATTTTTCCGGTATTGGGGGTAAAGGCGCTGCTAACATTTATTGCTTCCAGGTTTTTCAATTCCGGTTTTATGGTCGAAGCATCTTCAAACCGGTTATTCTCTCCCCACCAGTTCGGGATCTCAAATTTATCTATGTTAATATGGTACAAATTAACTTCTGGTGAAATTTTGAAAATATGATAAAATAAAATCTCCTGGCTCTTTATGTCCCCTTTTTTAAAGTGATTTAATGTAAACAAACCTATTCCAATGCCATTTATTTCATTTCCCTTTAGCCTTACTGTTAGCTGGTTATAACGTCCCAGGTCAATCGACTTACTTCCTTTTGGCCCAAAATTTATTCCTGCGTACGGATCATTTATTTTATTGCCAATTTGATAGTCAAGTTTAATGATGCTATCAGTAATAACCTTCTTAAGTAATCTCGAATTACCTCCGCCAGTACTATCGGAGTAAAACTTATAGTCAAAATTTTGGTTATTCGGAAAAACGGGAAATTCTTTAATACTTAAAAAATAGATAAGAATTAGGGTACCTAATACGAATGCAGGTATCGTACCCCAAAGAAATAACTTTGAGCTAAGTATTTTTATCGCCTTTTTCCCCTGAAACAATTTCATTTCTTCTATTGTTTGAATACTGCTTTCCTATGAGAAGCTCCGATAACTATACAAAAATAGCATAAAATTGGTGTGTATTCTCACTGTATTACGAGTTTGGTACTTAGGCCTGTTTTGTTTGTCAACACTTCCAATATGTAATTTCCCCTTGCCAGTTGCAGCGGAAGTATTTGTTTGGTGCGACCGGTGCCCGATTTCAGGTTCAGGACCTGCTGCCCGGTCGCATCCCAGATCCTGATTTCTGAAAAAGGTTCCCCACTGGAAATAGTCACCTGATTTTTGGCCGGGTTTGGGTAAACGCGCAGGTTTTTGGGTTTGGTAAGTTCAGGCTGATTGGCAGTTACCTGTTTGAGCCCGCCAATAAACCGGAACGATTTCAACTGGAAGAGTTTCACGGTTCCTGTGCCAATGAATTTCAGGTAAACATCGTGATTTCCAATTACTTCAGGAACATCAACCTGAAAGGTTTTAAAAAGGCTGTAACTTCCGGTGGAAGTAATCGGGCACTCCGCAATTTTTTGCCCGGTTTGCAGCGAATCGAGCCAGACTTCAATGATTCCGGTGGCACTGGCTGATGATGCCGTTGCCTCGAACGACGCCAGATGCACCGGATAGTTCATGTCCCCAAATTCCACTCCGGCATACATGGCCCAGTCGCCGTTGTGGATCTGGTCGAGCGAACTTGAAGAACTTCCGGGCAGGCTGACGGTAGTCCCAAACTGGTTTGCCGGACATTCAGCCGGAATAGGCGTGAAGGCGTCGCGGTAAATATACAGGTCAAAATCGGCAGGGGTGCCTTTTACATACAATCCCTGCCGGTTGCCGGTCCACGCATTGAAATTGGCTTGTTGAATATCCATTTGTTTTACGTCAACCGCGTTACCAACTTTTATCCAGTCGAACCCATTGACGCCATAATAAGCGGTTAAAACGTGATTCACACGCACTAATTTCAGCCAGATAATTGCCTTTGTAGTGTCGGCTGCCTCGTAAATAGTGGTCCCGAAACTGAACCTGACGACCTTTTTGCCTGAACTGTTTGCCGAGCTGCATAAATTGGCCGATAAAGTCTGCAACCCAGTCATAATGCGGATCCCGGCTTCGTCGGTTGTTTTCTTCGGACTAAAATCGACACGGGTCATCAGCGAGTAATTGTGTTCGGCGTCGGTTTTAATCAGCGTATTTTGATTGTTTTTTGGCGAAAGCCTGAGCCAGCCCGGACGCGCCGTGAGCGACCAGGGAAGTGTTGGCGAATAACCGAGCAGCGACCATTCCGGGCTTAATTTTCCGGAGTCGAAAAAGTCGGAATGCGGTACCATCCAGTGAATTCCTCCGGAAGGCAGGTTTGGGGCTGTGCGTGGTTCGTTAATCGGGTAATCGGCTACCGGTTTTCCAGCCGAATTGTAATGAACCTGGCTCAGCAGGCCCTGTCGGCCAATGCCTGCCCACTCGCCATTTCCGCTGGTCATGTACGAATGGTATATAACCCACGAAGTGCTGTCGTCAAGCATAATAACCGGCGAGCAATGGTTGGAGCCCTGAAAAAGCGCCTGAGGTTTTTTGGGGTCGGCTTCGTTAAAGAAGTCGCCCAGGTTTTCCCAGGAAGTTTTATCGCCGGTCAGAACTTTGCTCCTGAAAACTTTCTGGCCTCCGCCTGCATTGATGGCAAACGAATAGTAATAATATCCGTTGTGTTTCCACATTACCGGACCTTCAGCCCAGCCATAAGGATAGGTTGGGGCAGGGTTGATCCAGCGTAAATCCAGAATTTTGCCTTTGGGTTGCCCGTCGGCGCCGAGCTGCAAAATCCAGTTATTTTCCTGCCCATTTTTAACCATCATGTACCACGAGCCGTCGTCGTCGATAAAAATAGAATTGTCCATGCCCAGTCCCGGTACCGAAGCCGGACAGTTCACCGCTTTTGGTGCGCTCCACGGGCCTTCTGGCTTATCGGCTGTAACAAAAAACATGGAAGCCGGATGGCCGAAGAAGTCCCAGTATTTATTTCCGTAGAAAACCAGGTGGCCGCCCCAGCAACCCTGGCCGGGGTCTGTTCCATACATCGGCCAGGAAGCGCTTACCGGCTGGGCAATCGCTTGCCAATGAACCAGATCAGTCGAATGGTAAATAACCGGCGTGGGACTGAACGACGATCCGGTGGTATAAAAATCCTTTCCGATTCTAGTCAGCGTCGGGTCGGGATGATCGCCCGGAATTACCGGGTTCATGTAAGTTAAGGAAGATGTATTTTGTCCAGTTAGGTATCCTGAAATGAAAACGATCAGGATGCTGAAGACAATGGTTTTTAGCTGTGTCATTATTGGGTGCAATTTATTTTAAGATTTGGAATTTATTTTCACTTCGGAAAAGCAGACTGAAGCCTCGCATCGCCTGTGGCCAATACATTTTTCCGGGAGCAAAATCAATGGCCTATTGAACTATTCGATCAGTAATTTCGTTGATCCCCATTTGTTGTCATGGTATAAATTCAGGATGTACATCCCTTTTTTCAGGTTGACATTCAAACATTTTGTTCCGGAAAATGGTTTATCAAAGACCTGTTCGAATACTTTCGCTCCCGTCTGGCCGACAATATCAATTTTATCGTACTCAAATTCAGGACTGTTGATTGTAATGTTGCCTTTGGTGGGATTCGGGAACACCGAGAATAATGGTTTTTTCAGGTTTGCTATTCCGGTTGGTGTTGGAAGTGAATCGCTGGTTACCAACACATAAGTTACCGACAAGGGTGGCGTAATGAACTTAATATCGCCATTTATCCTGGTAGCCAAGGCCTTCACAGTGGCATAGCTACCCGGGCCACCTCCATCGCCTGATGGCCCTGCGCCATTTACATACACTTTGCGCGAAAAATTCCCGTTATCGGTTCCGCCGGTTAAAACATAACGGTAATAACTTTTCGGGTTCGTAAAATTTGTCATTTGTAACTTGCAGATTTGCTGCGTTGTGCCTTTGTTCACGATCACTATTCCACTTTGTCCTGAAGAAAATGATGAAGCATACGATACGATATTCGCAGTGTTGGAAACTTTAGAGCTGATCATATTGTCGCCAAAATACTTTTGAAAATAGTACATGTAAAAGAATGGTGCATGAGGCGTTCTCAGTGTAACTCCCGGCTCATCGCTGCTCGAAAACATCCCCATGTCGTCGCCATTGCCCCAGCCATTCATCAGATCCCAGCGGGTAGCTTCACCAAATTGATTTTTGATCAGTTCGCCCAAAACCAATGCCGCATGCATCCCATTAATGTATGAAACATCTTGTTTGCTTCCGACTGCAAAAATGTTCCATTCGGTTAAGGCCACCGGCAAAGTATCTTTTTTCCCGTAAGTTTTAAGATCATTTAAAACATAATCTTTATAGCTTTTGGTTTGCGATGCAGAATTCAGGATTGTTGCAACGGTCGAATTTTCGTTGTAAGGTGTGTAATAGGAATGTACGATCAGGAAATCGGCTTTGTCGGCTATTTGTGGCATCATGCCCGCGTTCCAGTTTCTCATTACCGCGTCGTAGGAAACGTATGATTCCATTGCAACAACGCCAATTTTAATGACTGAACCGACCTGGTTGGCCGCATATTTCATCGAATCGATAAAAACCCGGCAATGTTTTCCATAAAGCTCGCCCGAAATTATTTGAGGCTGATGGTCTTTGTTTAAGGTGGTATCTATTTTGTAGCCAGCTTCCCAGCTTCCCATGTTTTCATTCCCGATTTCCCAGTATTTGGTGCGTCCTTTGTCGTAACGTACCCAATTTGCGGCATAATGGGCCGCATTGGCCACCGGGTTGGCGCTTGTTCCATACCGGGCATAGCTGTAATTCACACAGATGCAGCCAGTTGAGTTGGTTTTTTTGAGCATGTCGTAATAGTTATCCAAGGTCATCGCCCAATTGGCCGTGGTCATTCCGGCGTTTAAAACATCCACTTTTTGGGTGGCTGGTATATCGGTCGGCCCTTTCCCCTCCACGGCATCCCAGAAATATTCGTTCGATAGGTTTCCTCCCGGCCAACGCAGAATATTTGGACTTAAATTCTGGATGTTTTTCATCAGGGCCGCATCGGCGTTCATTTTACCAGACCACGGAATGCCATTGTTCCCAAAGACATACCTGCTCACTTTTGCAATTTTATTGCTGAAATCGGTTGCAATCGTTACTGTGGCTGTTCCTGAAGGCTGTGCCGTGTCGATATATGCCGGACTGATGCAGGTTTTGGGCTGCCAATCGTTTAAAAAGAAACCCTGTGGATTTTGGGCCCCTCCCAAATAAACAGAGAGGATGAATGTTAAGGCAAAGATGTATCGCTTCATGGATTGTTATTTTATTTCATTTCAAAACATATCGTCGGGTCAACCGGGTAGCGGCCAAAGTTTTCGCCATAAATAGCCAGTCCTCCTGGAAAAGCTGAATCCACCTCAAAACGAACCACCAAATCCTTTCCCTGGCTTTGCTGAATGAGAGAATTAGGAATATTTGCTTCTACCAGATAACCGTATGAACCGGCCTCTTTCAGGGTTTTATCGTGTTTTTGCGAATTCCAGGAGAGTATTCCGCGATGGTCAGCCGGGTCGTCTTCAAGCATAAAGGAACCCAGGCACGTGTTGTTCACGAAAATCTTCACCATACTGGGAAATTTCTTTTCGTCGGTCATCGGGTACGAATTCGGGTTCAGGCTGGGGTCGTTTGTCCCCTTGCCGGCCATGTAATCGCCATCAACTAAATGCGCACCGTCCTTATCTTTCCCGAACAATTGTTTGGCCGACAATTCGGCAATGATGCGGGCCGAAGAAACATTTTCAGCCTTCAGATTGGCCGGAAGCGCCACGTTATATTCAAAAAATCCTGATCCTGCGCCGTTCACTTTCAAGCCGCCGAACACATTCCATTGTTTCAGGCTCCATTTTGAATCAGTGAACGTATTGGGTGCAAACCGCACAATCTCAATTTGTTTACCGTTTTCCTGAAGTGTTTCGTCGCGGGGCGATGGTCCGTTGGTGACATCAAAAGTGGTAAAATTCCGGGCCAGTATTTCTCCTGAAAGGGTTTCGAGGTTCATCCGGAGAATAGCAACGGATTGTTTATCTGGCATTTGGATGGATAATTTGCCAATGTCTTTGGTCATCCAGGGTGTGAACGGGACATTCAGTGTGTAATTCGAATATGTTTCGTACCGGCCCAGATTGTCCCAGCCGCAAAGTTCGGCACGGATAACCAGATTGGCCGCAGCAATCCGATCGGTCAGGGCCGATAAGTAAAGCGGAACGTTAATTCTTTCCGATTGCATAACGGTTTTACAAAGTTCGCTACCTGTGCTGATAAAGAAAGGGTTGTGAAGGTCGTTCAAGGTCATTCCGGGCATCAGGTCTTCAATGCCGGTGAATTTGTGCGAGCGGTCGAACCGGTAGTAGCCATTCCATTCGTTAATCACATCGTGATGTTCGGTGTAAAGCCAGCCGCACATTTTCGGATGCATACGGAATTCGTTCATCATGATGTGGTAATCCCAACTCCAGTCCACATCGCCGGTGCTGCCTTCGTAGCCCCATACATTTCCGCATTCGCTGTTCAGCATGGGTTGATTTCCCTGCTTTTTTCCGCCAATAAAATTCCAGGTCGAGCCCGGATAGGTATTTGCAACGTATTCGTCGAGCAATTTTTTCCATTCGTAACCAGGCAGATAGGCGTGCCACGAGTTCAGGTCGGTTACAACGTGGTCGTAGTTGCAGGCTGAGTTATCTTCGATTAAACGGCTTTGGTCCAGGTTTTTTGCTTTCTGGTACATGTCGGCAACCCAGGCCTGCGTGTCGGGATAATAGGCACGTTTGCCGTCCCGGGTCGAGAAAAGTCCCCAGGTTTCATTAAATAAAACCCACGAAAAAATGGCCGGGTGGTTGTAGTCGCGTTTGATCATGCCACGCATGGCAAATTCCGATTCCTTGCGCATGTCGGCATCGGGTTCGCCCCACGAATTGGGAACATCGGCCATGATCAGCAGCCCCAACCGATCGGCCCAGTAAAGTTTTCGGGGAACTTCAACTTTGATGTGAATGCGGTTTCCGTTCAGCCCGATTTGTTTTGACATCAGGATTTCATTCCGCATAAATTCGTCGCTCGGGAAAGTATAGAACCCATCGGCATTATACGACTGGTCGAGTGTCAGTTGCAGATAAATGGGTTTGTTGTTCAGGGCCACATACGGATAATCGCTTCCGGGGAGTTTGGTGACACTAATTTTCCGCATTCCGAAATAGGTAGAAACCCGGTCCAGATTTTTGCCGTCGTCAGCCAGCGATACTTCTGTTTCATAAAGGAATGGGTCGTCCAAATTCCAAAGCCTTTCGTTGGGAATGGCAACCTCGAACTGAGCCGTTTGGTCGCCTTTCTTAATTTTTGCAGCAAAAGTTTGCACATTGCCAGTGTTGAATTTCACACTGATTTCGGCATTATTTCCGGCAGGTTGGTTCAGGGCAATTTCAACTTTAACCTTGTTGTTGTCGATGTCCGGGGTAAAATGGATCAGGTCGAAATAATTACTTCCGCGGGCTTCCAGATAAACCGTTTGCCAGAAACCTTTCACATCGCCGTATCCTTGTTTGCCGTTAAGCCTGAACGGATGGGGCGTGTCGTCCACTTTAAAAACCAGGTTTTGTTCGGTCCCCCATTTAATGTCCGGCGTGAGTTCAAATTCGAAAGGGGTGTAGCCACCCTGATTCGATCCAACTTTTTTCCCGGCAAACCAACCGGTTGTCAGCCAGTCGCTGGCGCCAACGACCACAAAAATGCGCTTGTTTTTCCAGTTCTCCGGAATTTTAATTTTTCGGGCATACCAGGCCACATCGGCTTCATTGGCCACTTCCGAAAGTTTACTTCCCCAGGGAAAAGGTACCAGGATCTTTTTGTTAAAAGTCGTTGGGTTTTCGAACCATTTCTGCGATTCGCCAACATTTTCCTTGTCGAACCTGAAATTCCAGTGCCCGTTGAGGTTCAGCCAGTCGGCACGCATAAAATCGGGCCGCGGATGCTCCGGCAAAGGAATATTTTCAGGGTGAACGGTTTGGCTTTTTGCAGCGAAACTGAAGGCCAGAATGGCGGTTAGCAGGATTAGCAGGTGTTTCATTGGTTGTTGGTTTATCGGTGGTAAAATTTGATCATTTGATATTTGATTGATTTAGTCAGGGCTTCACTCAATGCCTGTTAAAATTTAATTCAATTTATTCTCGAAGTAATTCAGCCCTTTCAGGGTTGTCGGTTTATTTGTCTCATTTTCCGTGGGTTAACACCCACGGTTATTCAAATTAAATCCTTTCAGGATTTCCACAGAACAAAAGTCCGAAGGACTTAAACCTGAATAAACTCCGGTGAATCCGGAGGAAAATGAATGGATTAAAATGGAACCTGCTAGCGGGTTAACATTGGTTTTTATAAAATTTAAACAGCTTCTCAAAGTGAAACCCTGACTTTCAGACTATTTAATATCTTTCAGGAACAAGGTTTTCGGGTCGTTGTAAAACTTCACGAAATCTGCTGCGCCAGGGCTGCCTTTTGAAGGGCCGAACGGCATATCTTTGGCTTTTGAGGTAACGGTTGGATTACGCCAAACCAACACATACGAAAGATCGTATGGGCGTAAAGCTTCAAGCAGTGTTTTTGTCCACCATTCGGTGTTTTTGGCAATCGGTCCGCCAGCTTCGGTCACTGCGCCAATCTTATTTTTTTCGGCAGCTATTTTTGAAACCAGTTTAGCGCAATTACCCAGTGTGGCAGCGTATTCCGGCCCGCGGTCGTACAAATCGAAGCCGACCAAATCGATCAGGTCGTCGCCAGGATAGCGTTCCAGGTATTCTTTTTCAGTCGAAAAACGGTCGGTTGAATAGGAATAAAGCAGGTTGTGGACGTTCTTCGTTTGGCGGAGATACGTCACGGTAAAGCGCCACAAAGCCTTGTATTCGTCAACCGTGCACAGGTTTTTTCCCCACCAGAACCAGCTTCCGGTGTGTTCGTGGTATGGACGGAACAAAATCGGAATGAGCTTTCCCTGATCGTTTTTCAGGCTGAGCATAAAAGCGGCCAGTTTATCGAGGTATTTCACGTACAAATCGTGTTTTTCACCTCCGGGCAAAATTGCCGCAACGGTTTTCTTTGAAGTCACATCCCAGGCTGTTCCGCCAGTGAGTGCATTGGTGTGGTGCCAGCTAATGGTATTAATGGCACCCATTTTATCGGCAAATTGAACCCCCTTGCGGATGTTATCGAAATATACCGAATCAAGGCTGTACGCGTCGCCCAGTTCGAGGTGGCCCAGCTCCCAGCCGATAATGGCCGGATAATCGCCGCAAACATCTTTCACATCCGAGCGGCCCAAATCGGCATACCAGCTTGTGCCGTATGCCATGTCGTCCTGATGGCCAAACATCATTCCTTTGTGCTGAAGGCCCATCATTTTTTGGTAAAGTTTTACGGTTTCAGGAGTTGCTTTTGGATCGGAAGGAACTGGTTTTGCTGCTGAAGAGCCCAGCCCAATGCAGAGCAGCAGAATAAAAAGTAAGTTTTTCATGATGTTTTTCGTTATGGTAAAAATTTCCAATTAATTACTGTTTAAAAACTTTAACTGCCTGGTTTTCGCCGACTTTCACCAGATACATTCCTGAAGGAAGTCCTTTCAGCGAAACGGTTGTATTTTCAGCTTTGGGGTCCATGTTTTTGACCAGGATGCCCAACTGATTATACACCGCAATGGTGTGAATGGTTTGGTCAGACTGAATATTGACCTGTTCATTAAAACAGGTTGGAAACACCCTGATACCTTTGCTTTCGGGACGAATGTCCATTCCCGTTTTCACATCGGGAGTGGTATAAGTTTGGATATTTGGCATTTTGTCGAGCGTGATCACATAGTCGCTGGCAAACATTTTCTTCCAGAGATCAAGCGAATTGTAAGTGCTGTTGCGGACAAAATCGCCGTTCCAAACCATAAACCATGACCAACCGGCTCCATCTGCAATCAGGTTATCAACGTCCGGATACGAACCACTTTCGCTGATAGTGATTATCTTTTTTCCCCCATACCGGCTGGTCATGTCATTAAATTCGAGTATCTGAGATGTGTGGTCGCCTGTCTTATAAATATCACGGCCAACAATATCAACGTATTCATCGCCCGGATACCAGGCGTCGTCGTTGGGTTCGTGTGTCCAAACCCAAATCAGGTTGTGCAGCCCGTTCACATTCACCATGCGGTTGAACATGACCTGCCACAGTTTTTTGCAGGCTTCCGGACCTTTAGCTCCCCACCAAAACCAACCACCTGCGGCTTCGTGCAAAGGCCTCCAGATCACCGGTATTTTGGCATCCTGAAATCGTTTCAATTGTCCGGAAACATAATCGATATCGCTCATCATGGCTTTGTATTCCGCCGAAGTTTCGTCAAAAATCTTAGTTACATCAAAACTGGTTCCTGATGTGTAGAAAGCATCCGTTTTTCGTGAAGGGTCGCGCCAGTGCCAGTGAAAGTTCACAATGCCGTTTTTGGCCGACCAGGCTTTGCCCTGATTGAATGGCGTGTTGCTGTCGTACCAGTTGTAGCCCCGGTTGCAAAACAAAAAATCGAGCCCAACCAGCGCCGGGCTTTTCCCGGTGTTCGCCTTGAGCCAGTCGGCTTCGGTAACTTCCGATACTCCTGAAATGATTTTCTTGTTGTAGTTGTCGAACAAAAACTGGTACAACCGTTTGGCTTCGTCGGTTGGGTTAGGGGTTACGAGCGTTGTGTTGATGTTGAACCGGGTTGAAGGATCTACTTTTTCGAACTCAATGTAGTCGATGTTGATCCAGCCCCACGACTTGGTAATTTCAACCTTATGCGCACCGGCCACCAGCTTTACATAGCTTGCCGCTTTCAGCCTGATGTAATTTGAATTTTGATCAGTCGAAAACGTAATGGAAGTGCCGTCGATAACCAGATTATTGGCCTTAAATCCGTTTGGCGAGGCTACCTCGATGTAAAGGTCAAAATTGCCCCCTTCCGTAAAATTGAGGTCGAAGGTCAGGCTTCCTTCGCCCTGAGCAACAAAGTAGCCCCCGGAAGCTGTGCTGCTGGCCTGTTTTGTGGCCCCTCCGGAAAGGGTGGCCGATTCGGCCTCAAACTTCTGGGCGTAAACATGAGCTACCATGAAAGAGAAGAGGAGCAATGTGATATTTTTCTTAAACATATTCATTTTTAAACGCATAAGGGCCAGATGATATATTTCTGAAATAGTAGAATTCAAAATTTTCAAATTTTCAAATCGTCTTATTTTCAATTTTCACTGCCTATTTTAAGCTTGAAATATTCCTGAAAACGGCAGTTGCTGTTTTGTCGGGGTTGTGCGAAGTGACGGCCATTCCGACGAAGAGTTTTTTCGGTAGTTCAAGCGTAAATTGCGTGTAAATTTTCCAGGTTTTTCCATCCTGAGAATAGAAGCCGGTAAACACGTTGCCTGCGCGTTTCAGCCTGATCCAGGTGTTTGGATAATTCACCGGAAATTCGGGTTTGCCCTCGGCGCTTGATGGATAAATGGCCTTCATTTCCCCTGAATCTTCATTGCGGTACTGGAATTCGTATCCGCCGTTGTTTTTGTTCCGGGCACTGTTGTTCGGGAAAACCTGAAAGAAAATGTGCCGGCTTTCGTCGGAAAGGCTTTGACGGGCCATCAACCCGGCTTTGGTGTAAAGGTTCGGATCAGTCAGGCTTTCAATGCGGGCAGCCAGATCGAAATTTCCTGACTGTTCGAAACAGGCAAAACGAAATTCGTCGTGTGTCCCCCAAATATCGACGCCTCCGGCAGTTATTTTCACCCCGTCTTCCAGAACTTGTGTCGATCCGGTAAGAGCCGGATGGCCAATGTCTGAACTTTTAAATTTTTTAGGCGGGATGGGCTTTTCTTT
>JBBIHV010000072.1:0-8800 GCA_037446835.1 Sunxiuqinia sp.
TGTCGAACAAGAGCTCGCTCGACATGGTTTGTCACGAACACCGCATTGGCGAACCGTTGCCTTCCATCGAAAAACTCGGTCGTATTGTAGGAATTATCCGTGAAATTTTGTTCCCGGGATATTTTGGAAACACCAGTTTGCGCTCGGGTACCACAAAACATTACATTGGCGTTTATATCGACGAGTTGTTTGAATTGCTTTCGGAGCAAATACTTGCCGGATTGTGTTTTACGTGTCAGAATCCGGAAATTGTTGATATGCAGGAGCGTTCGAAATTCGCGCAAGGCCTCGCTTCCGATTTTATTGCCTTTCTTCCTGAAATCAGGAGACTGCTGATAACGGATGTGGAAGCGGCCTACCTGGGCGATCCGGCAGCAAATAACCGCAGCGAAGTCATTTATTGCTACCCAACAATCCGGGCTATTATTAATCACCGGGTTGGGCACCAGCTGCTTAAACTGGGTGTCCCGCTTATTCCGCGCATTATTTCTGAAATGGGACATTCCGAAACCGGCATCGACATCCATCCCGGGGCGCAGATTGGCGAATCGTTCACCATCGACCACGGTACCGGCGTCGTGATCGGTTCAACCTGTATCATTGGCAACAATGTGAAACTTTATCAGGGAGTTACTCTGGGCGCCAAAAGTTTCCCTCTCGATGCCGATGGAAACCCGATCAAGGGCATTCCGCGCCATCCGATTGTTGAAGATAACGTCATCATTTATGCCCAGGCTACCATTCTGGGCCGCATCCGGATTGGTGCAAATTCGGTGATCGGCGGAAACGTTTGGGTGACCAACAGTTTGCCGCCCAACACAAAACTTGTTCAGTTTAAGGCCAAAGAGTCTGATTTTAGCGACGGAGCCGGAATTTAATCAGGAAAAAGAGAAAGTCATTAGAAAAAAATGAAATGGAAACGAGAAAGGGGAGAGGCTTGTTTTTGATAAATTATATTTTTCTAAAAGACTTATCTCCAATGCTTTTACAAGAAATAACACATGAAAAAACAAGCATATACCGCTACAACGATGGCCGGGCTCGAAGAAGTTCTTGCCCAGGAATTAATCGAAATTGGGGCCGATGAGGTTCAAATTGGCCGACGATCGGTTTATTTTAGTGGCGATTTAAAAATGCTCTACAAAGCCAATTATTGTTTGAGAACGGCCTTACGGATTCTGGTTCCGGTCGATTCGTACAAAATTCATTCGGCTGACGATCTGTATCAGCGGGCCAAAAATTTCAAGTGGGAAGATTTGTTTGGCGTCGATCAGACTTTTGCCATTCAAAGCACCATTTTTTCCGATTTGTTTAACAATTCGATGTTTGCATCGCTCAAACTGAAAGATGCCATTGTCGATCGTTTCCGATATAAATTTGGAAACCGCCCCTCCATCAATCCAAAAACTCCGGATGTCTGGATCAACCTGCACATTGCCAACGAAGTTTGCACCATTTCGCTCGACAGCAGCGGCGAATCGCTCCACAAGCGCGGTTACCGGGTGGGGCAGAACGAAGCCCCGATAAGCGAAGTACTGGCTGCCGGTCTTCTCCGGCTTTCAGACTGGGATGCCAAAAGTGAATTGATGGATCCGATGTGTGGCTCGGGTACCATTGCTATTGAAGCAGCCATGCTGGCCAATGGAATTTACCCCGGAAATATCCGTCAGAACTTTGCTTTCCGAAGCTGGCGCAGTTTCGATGCCGAACTTTTTGACCGGATGAAATCAGAAGTTCATGCTTCAAATCCGAAGCCGGTTAAAATTTCAGCTTCCGATATTTCGCGCCGGAATATTGACATTGCCTATAAAAATGCCGAAGCTGCCGGTGTCGGTTCTCTGATTGATTTCAAAATCTCCGATTTCAAAGTGCTCGAACCAACTTCCGAAAAGTCGTTTCTGCTCTTCAATCCGCCTTATGGCGAACGGATGACGCCTGAAGATTCCAATTTTTATGAAATGATTGGCGACCGGTTGAAACATCGTTATTCACAGGCAACGGTTTGGATTATCAGCACGCCGCAATGCCTGAAATCGATTGGTCTGCGTCCGTCGCGTAAAATTCCGATCCTGAACGGTTCGCTGGAATGCAGTTTCCGGAAATACGAATTGTATCAGGGCTCAAAGAAATTAGCTGCGGATGGTGTGGCCGTTGAATAAATTAACCAAATGCGTTGTTGCGAGTTACGCAACCTGTAACCCGCGTCGCGCAATTATTTATGCGTTCCAGATTTCCCAGGCCCGAATGGCTTGCAAGTGAAGCATTTCAAGACCATTTTTAGTCTTGGCCCCTTGTATTTTACCTTTTTTCAGGAACAAAGTTTCTTCCGGATTATAGACCAAGTCGAACAGAATATGATTGGATGTGATTGATTCATAAGGAATATCGGGGCAGTTGTCCACATTTGGGAAAGTTCCGATTGGAGTTGCATGAACGATGATCAGGTATTCTTTCAACAACTTGTCATTAACCTGATTATACCTGATTTCATTCTCAAATAGTTGATCCTCAATTGATGCTGAAAGATATTCGATTTGAATTTTATTTAGAATGTGTTTGATAGCCTTCGAAGCGCCTCCGGTTCCCAAAATCAGGGCTTTTTTGTGCTTTTCTTCCAACAAGGGACGGAGCGAATTTTCAAATCCGTAAATGTCGGTATTAAATCCCTTCAAATGACGTTTTCCAGCATTTGTAGTTATTTTTACCGTATTTACGGCTCCAACTTGAGCTGCTTCCGGGTCAATTTCATCCAGAAACTGCATGATTTGCTGCTTATATGGAATGGTGCAATTCAGCCCGCAAATATTCTTTCCTTGTTCGAAAACACCGGGAAATTCATCGATGCTATCCAATTCAAAATTCACATATTCATGTTCCGGAAGGTTTTCACGTGCAAATTTTTCAGTAAAAAAGTTCCGGGAAAACGAATATCCCAGGCGGTATCCTATAAGTCCGAATGTTTTCATATTTAAAGAGTTTTAAGATAAAATTCCAAGTTCCAAATTGTGTTTCCGGTTTCGGGATGCTGGTTTCAGGAAAACCCGTAACTCGCATCGCGCAACCACGCATTCATGCCAATTGCGACAGGCGACAGATCCCTTTCTATGAAATTTCGCTCAGTTCGAGCCAGCGCATTTCCTTTTCTTCCAGCAAATCGGTGATTTCGCCAAAACGCATCGATTTTTCATGTAACAGGTTGTTGTTCAATGTTCCTGAATTCAGTTCCTCGCCAATCTTTAATTTTTCAGTTTCAAGGCTTTCAATGTCTTTTTCGAGTTGTTCGAGCTCTTTTCTTTCGTTAAAAGTGAGCTTCCGTTCCTTTATTTTCGTGGGTTTTAAAGATGATTTTATTTCGGTTTTCTTTTCCTTTTTCCCTTTTTCTTCGTCTTCCAGCTGTTTATTGCGCCAGATGGTGTAGCTTCCCGGAAAGTCTTTGATATTTCCTAACCCGTCGAACACAAACAGATGATCGACAATTTTATCCATGAAATAGCGGTCGTGCGAAACGATGATCACGCATCCCTGAAACACCCGAAGGTATTCTTCCAGCACGGCCAGGGTCATAATATCCAGGTCGTTGGTTGGTTCATCGAGGATCAGGAAATTCGGATTTTTCATCAGGATGGTACACAGGTAAAGTCGCCGTTTTTCGCCTCCCGATAGCTTTTCAACCAGCGAATATTGTGTGTCGGGCGGAAAAAGAAAAGTGGTAAGCAGCTGTGATGCAGTGAGTTTTCGCCCGTCTTCGAAATTGATGACTTCGGCAATCTTCTGCACCACATCAATGACCTTGTCAGCCGGATTAAACTCAATTCCGGTTTGCTGGTAATAACCAAACTGAATGGTTTGTCCAATCTCGACAGTTCCTCCATCAGCCTGATTGTTTCCGGTAATGATGTTCAGAAACGTCGATTTTCCGGTGCCGTTTTTACCCACAATCCCCACTTTTTCGAACCGCTGAAACTTGTACGAGAAATCGCTGATCAGGCACAAATCGCCGTATGATTTGCTGATGTGTTCCAGATCAAGGATTTTATTCCCAATCCGCGACGAGTTCATGCTGAGCTCAATGTTGTTTTCGTTCAGGTTTTGCGAGGCTTTCACAATCAGGTCGTCCACGCGTTCCATCCGGTATTTCGATTTGTGTCCGCGTGCCTGGGGCATTCGCCGCGACCACTCCAGTTCGGTCCGGAGCAAATTTTTGGCTTTGTCAATTCCGGCCTGCTGCATTTCAACACGTTCGTTTCGCTTCTCCAGAAAATACGAATAATTGCCGCGGTGGCGGTAAATCGTGTTTCCTTCCATTTCCAGAATTTCGTTACACACCCGGTCGAGGAAATAGCGGTCGTGGGTAACCATGAACAGGGTGATTTTCGTTTTTTCGAGGTAATTTTCCAGCCATTCAATCATTTCAAGGTCGAGGTGGTTGGTTGGTTCGTCGAGCATCAGCAGGTCGGGCTCATTAATCAGCACATTCGCCAGGGCCACCCGCTTTTTTTGTCCTCCTGAAAGTTCCGCAATCTGTTGGTCGTAGTTGGTTATCTTCAGTTGTGTGAGAATTTGTTTCACCTTCACCTCGTAATCCCAGGCATGATGCCGCTCCATCAACTCGGTGTATTTGGTAATGTCATCCTTGCGATTGTGGAGTACCGCGTTCTCGAAATTCCTGACGGTTTCAACCAGTTCGTTGCCCGAATCGAAAACAGCTTCAAAAACCGATTGATTTTCATTCAGATCGGGAATTTGCTTCAGGTAACCAATCCGGATATCACCGGTTTTGGTAATTTGTCCCGATTCGGGCGTGTCGTTTCCGGCGAGTATTTCCATCAAGGTGGTTTTGCCAGTTCCGTTGCGGGCAATGAGGGCAACTTTTTGGTGTTCGAATAGGGTGAATGAAATATTTTCGAAGAGCAGCTGATCGCCAAATCGTTTCGATAAATTTTCAACCTGTAAAAACGGAGTCATATTTTTTTCAGCAAAAATAACATTTTACGCCGATGAAAATGAAAACTTCCTGAAGAGCAACGAATGATTGTTTTGTTTAAGTTTGAACCGGAGTAAATTTAAGAATATGCAAAAGAAGGAACTATTCGAGTGGGTAATCAGCTATTTTCAGAAGGAAATGCCTATTGCCGAAACTGAACTGGAATACAAAAATCCGTATGAATTGCTGGTGGCCGTTATTTTATCGGCACAGTGTACCGACAAGCGGGTAAACCTGATTACTCCTGAATTGCTGAAACGGTTCCCAACTCCCGAAAAGATGGCTGAAGTGGAGTCGGACGAGGTTTTCGAATACATCCGGTCGTGTTCGTATCCGAATAACAAAGCCAAGCACCTGGTGGGAATGGCTCGTATGTTAGTGAATGAGTTTGGCGGGGTGGTTCCCGACGACATTGGCGAATTGCAGCGAATGCCGGGAGTAGGTCGAAAAACAGCCAACGTAATCGCTTCGGTGGTGTTCAATAAGCCGGCCATGGCCGTTGATACGCATGTATTCAGGGTTGCCGCCCGTATCGGATTGACTACCAATGCTAAAACGCCTTTGGAAACGGAAAAGCAGCTCGTTGAATATTTTCCTGAAGAATTGCTCCCATTGGCCCATCACTGGCTGATTTTACACGGTCGTTATACCTGTCTGGCCCGTTCGCCCAAATGCGATAAATGTGGTTTGAATGACTGTTGCAAGTACTACAATTCAATGAAAAACAATTGATTTCGTGGTGAAATTGATTCAGATTGAACGTTGATTTCAACTCAATATTAAATGTTCTGGCTGGCCCGAAATTATCGTAGTTTATTTTTTTATATTTTATCAAACTTTGTACATTTGCTGCGATTAAAACCAAAAAATAATTTGAGATATGGCTTATAAAATTTCAGAAGAATGTATTGCTTGTGGTACATGCATTGATGAATGTCCGGTAGAAGCAATTTCAGAGGGAGATATCTATAAGATTGATGCCGACCTTTGTACTGATTGTGGTTCATGTGCAGAAGTTTGTCCGGTTGATGCAATTTCAGTTGCTGAATAATTTTCCGGTCAACATAAAGCAAAAAGAAGCTGATCCATTTTTTTGATCAGCTTCTTTTTTTTATCAGGCTGCAACTTTCTGGTCTAATTTTTGTCTTTCTCAGTGAAATACAAAATTGAACAGCATGAAAACATATTATACTTTCCTGTTTATTCTAATGTCGGTACTTCTTGGATATGGCCAGGATGGTACCTTCGCAGCGCAAAAACAGACTGCATTTTCCGTCTCAAAAATTCCGGTTTCCACTTTCTCGGTTACCAAAGCATATCCAAATCCGGTGAAAGACCTTGTTACCGTCGAAGTTCAATCCGATCAGCCGGGAACTATTCAGCTTAGCCTGATAAACATTCTTGGAACTGAAGTAAAAAAATGGGAGCCTTTGTACCTTTCGGGCGGTGACCAAAAAATTAAACTCGATTTATCCACTTTTCAGTCAGGTATTTATTTCCTTCGACTAACAAAAGCCGATCAGGTGGCTACTCAGCTCTTAAAGAAAAATTAGGGTTTGCTGTTTGTGGCTTAAAATTTTTCCTTTCCCAATCAGCTTAAATTCAGGATGTAATCGGCGCTGGGTTTAAAGGTTTCAGGCGACATCTCAACGAAATAATTCTTTACCCCGCATGTTTCGGCAGCCGCAAAAAACGCTTTCCAGTCAACAATTCCTTGTCCGATTGGAACTTGTTTTTTCTGCGTGTCCGACCAGTCAGCCAGGTGTGCCGAAATAAATCGCCCCGGATATTTCTTAAAGTAATCGGCAGCCTTGTAGCCCAGTTCAATGACAGCAACCTGGAATTGCATTTTTACCAGTTCTGGATCAAAATGTTCGAGCAAAGCATCGTAAATCAGCTTGCCTTCCAGCTTTTCAAATTCCATGTTGTGGTTGTGAAATCCGGTCTGAATACCGGCTTTTTTTGTTTTTGCACCAATTTCGTTCAGTTCGTCAACGGCTTTCATCCAATCGCTCATGGTTGCATCTTTCTGAAGCCAGAAGCTGGAACAAATCATCTGTTTTTGACCCGAAGCCAGTGCGAAATCAATCCGCTGACTTAGGTTGTTTTTTAGTTCTCCAAAACCATAATGTGTGCTAACCAGTTCCAGGCCCGAATCCCGAACAATCTTGGTCATTTCACCGGCTTTCATGCTCATCAGCGGGCCAAATCCTGAACTTTCGTATCCGGGAGGCGAGCACATTTCAACGGTTTGATAACCCATTCCGGCCATCATTTTCATCGTTCCGGCGAAGTCTTTTACCAATTGGTCTTTCACGGTCCAAACCTGAAATCCAAGCGGTTTTTTTAACGCTTTTGTGCGATTTGAGGCGGTAAGATCCAGCGGAAGGTTCGAAGCCAGCATGGCCGAACCAATTCCCAGTGCACTTTTCTCAAAAAATTCTCGTCTGTTCATTTTAATAAGTTTACGATTCGTTTGATGGATTAAAAGTTGGGAAACTCTGAAATTTTCACTTGTATTTGCGACTGAGCCAACAGTTCGTTGTAACCAAATCAGCACGAACTGTGCTGAAGACTTCATTAAATGGTTTCCGGAGTCCAACCTTTTCGATATTCCCGAACCAGAAATTTATTGGCTTCAGGAACATTGGTAATATTCCGGGTAGTCGCGTCATATTTCAACATTTGGCCGGCACGCAGTGAAACGGCGTATAAATTTACCGCCTCGGTAATTGGCCAGGCATCGGTAAAACTTCCCGGACATTGCTGACCTTCTTTGAGGGCATCCAGAAACTGCCTGAATCCCTGAGTACGGTCTTTTTTCTGAACTTCAGGCAATATCAGAACCTGCATTCGCCTTTCAGGAATGAGCCGCGGATTATCGACATTAAATCCGGCCAGAATTTTCCCGTTAGTGCCCACAAACATCATCCCTTCAGCGGGCAATTCCTTGTTGTCTTCATACAATTCTTCCGGAACCGGCGGACGCATTCCCCCGTCGTACCAGATCAGGTCAACGGCAGGCCGCGCACCTTTTGTCGGATATTTAAACCGTACAGAACTGGCCATCGGAAAGGAGAAATCGTTTTTTACCTGAAACGCTGTCGAATCTTTTATCCCGCACACATGGCTGAGATTGGGTTCAACCAGGAAAGGATTTTCAAGTTGAAGCGCTTTAAAAACGGTCCAAAGGCTGTAATGCCCCATATCGGCCATCGAACCTCCGCCGAAATCGTACCAGCCCCTGAAAACCATGTTTGTGTATTCCGGATTATAGGGGCGTTCGGCTTCAGGACCGAGCCAAAGATCCCAGTCCATTCCTTTTGGTATTGCGGGTTTGTCGGTTGGCAGGGTGGGGTATTGCGGCCAAACCGGACGGTTCGACCAGTTGTGGATTTCTTTTAGAGTTCCGATTTCTCCCGCATTAATCCAATTCATAACCTGGTCCATCGATCCGTTTGAATCCCAGGGAATCAGGTGCGTGGTGACTTTTGACCTTTTTGCAGTTTCAATAACATTGAATCCTTCTGCTAAACGGTTAGAAATGGGTTTGTGCATGGAAATATGAATGCTTCGTTTCATTGCCGCCAAAGCAATTAGTCCGTGCAGATGGTCGGGAGTCATGACCTTCACGGCATTCAGATCTTTTTCTTTTTCGAATAGTTCACGGAAATCGGCGTAGGCTCTGCAACTCCCGGTTTTTTGATCGGCCCTGAATTTCGAGTACGAGAGATCAACAATATCTTTTGCATTGTCGCGGCCACCGGGAATGGTGTTGTCGCCTCCTGATTTCCAGTCAGGCATTTTCAGGGCATC
>JBBIHV010000072.1:8900-17913 GCA_037446835.1 Sunxiuqinia sp.
AGCGGTTGAAGCAATTCCACCTATGAATTTTCGGCGGTTAAAAAGGTTTTCTCCGGAAGTTTTTTCTGACTCTGTGGATAAATTACTTGACGTGTCTGGTTTTTTGTTTGCCATGTCGGTTAGATTTTAGTTTAGTAGTATGCGAAAAATTAATGTACGGAAAAGGTACAGAACTTTTCTTGTTTTTTTAATGACTTGTTGTTCACTCGTTGTTCAAAAAGCGAAAATTTGTGGGTAATTGAAAATAAATCCATTCTTTTTATTCATTTTTTGAAGAAATGGCGAATTGAAGTTGTGAAAGTAGGAGGATTTCAACATCAGTGTTTATTTATGCAACAGGTGTTTAATATTTCATCAATGATATTAAGTGTTTGATAAACAGTTATATGGTCTAAATATTCTAGAAATGTGGTGAAATAATCAACACTTTTGATGTTGTAAATTTCAATCTTTATTTGTGTAATTTAAAGTATTTCAGGTAATTAGGATTGCTATTTCTTATTGGCATCAGATTTGACTTTCTCCTTTTATCAATTCTCAAAGGAAAAAATCATGAAAACCAAGATTAATTTATTTTTTGGATTACTACTGCTAAGTTTTATCGTGGCAGGGGAAAATATAACTGCACCAGACAGAAACTTGGCACAGAAGGGTTCCATCAATGTCTATGCTTCATCGGATTTATTCGAGTTGGCCTTGAATTGGGCCACTGAATATGGGTTGGTAAATCCGAATCAAAAAATCAACGTTTTAAAATCAGTTTCCGATAAAATGCCAGATCAGGAGATGGCCGGATCGGGTATTGGCATTACTGGTGATCTTTCAAAACAGCAAACTGCGAAGCAGCAGGCCTGGATGATGGTGGTTGGTCACGATGTGATTGTGCCGGTCATGAATGTCAAAAATCCGATGTTAGACGAAATTTGCCGTGAAGGGATTTCTCCAGCCGGGTTCCTTCGGCTTTCAGGAAAAATTGAAAAGCAAAGTTGGCTAAAGCTGCTGGTGAACTCTGCTGATAAGCCTGACTTTCCGATTCATTATTATTATATGGACGATCCGGAGGTGGTTTCAGGAATGAATAGATTTTTAAATGCCAGATGGATAAATCCTAAAGGTACTAAAGTTGCAAATGTTTCGGAAATGATTGCTGCAATTCAGAATGATCCTGCCGCTTTGGGCTTCTGCAAACTGATTCAGGTTACCGACCAGGCAAATCAGGTATTGGTTGGGAATATAAAATTGGTGCCAATTGATAAAAACGGAAATGGGAAGATTGATTTTATGGAGGATATCTATTCAAACCTGCAAACATTTTCGCGGGGCGTTTGGATTGGAAAATACCCAAAAGCATTATCCGGAAATATTTATGCAGTTTCAAACACAAAACCTCGGAACGAATCGGAACTTGCATTTTTGAAATGGGTGCTTACCGATGGGCAAAAATTCGTGAACGCAAATGGATTTAGCAACCTTGCCTATAATGAAAGAAAGGCGCAACTAGAAAAGATCGGCGAACCCGAAACGCATGCTGCGCTGCCAAATAATTCATCTCATGCAATTGTCAAGCTAATTTTAATAGTGTTCTTGTCATTGATTACAGTTGGGTTCATCCTCGATCGGATGTTTCGACACATCAGAAACATCAGGGAAACAGAACTTGTTCACAAGTCACATCTTCTGCCTGTTTTAGACGAAAATTCAATTGTTATTCCCAAAGGCATTTATTTTGATAAAACCCACACCTGGGCCTTTATGAAAAAGAACGGATTGGTGAAAATCGGAATCGATGATTTTCTTCAGCATGTTATTGGGCCGGTTACACGCATCGAAATGAAAAAATCAGGTGAAATGTTAAAAAAGGGCGAACTTTTACTCACCATTGTTCAGACCGGGAAGCAATTATCGGTTTATTCGCCGATAACCGGTATGATTACATCAGAAAACAAGACACTAAAATCTCAATCTTCATTACTTAACAAAGCTCCTTATGCCGAAGGATGGGTTTATTTGGTAGAGCCTAAAAACTGGCTGCTCGAAGTACAATTCCTGACTATGGCTGAAAAATATAAAACTTGGCTGAACGATGAATTCTCAAGGCTGAAAGATTTTTTGGCTAAAGTACTCAAGGGTTCGTCGACAGATTATGAATTGGTTGTTCTTCAGGATGGGGGAGCGCTGAAAGATTGTGTCCTTTCCGGACTGGGGCCTGAAATATGGGAAGATTTTCAAACTGAGTTTATTGATCAGTCAAAATAATCAAAAAGCTAATCTAAATTTTAAACCAAAACTAAATTTTAAATCATGGGCCTTAATCGAAGAGGTTTTTTCAGCCTGATGGGTGTTACGGGTGTGGCACTTGTGGTTGGAAAAAAAACGTTTGCCGCTCCTAAAAGTGATACCAATGTTGAGTTTCACGGAGTTTTGTATGATTCGACCCGCTGCGTTGGCTGCCGGACCTGCGAATATGAATGTGCCGCCGCTCACGGGCTTCCTGAACCTAAATCAGAAATCGAAGCTGTGCGTACCACGAATGAAACCTGCAACACAGTTGTGAATACTTTTCAAACTTCGAAAGGTGAAGTGTATGTAAAGCGGCAATGTATGCATTGCAACGAACCGGCTTGCGGGGCTGCCTGCTTAACTCAGGCGATGCACAAAAATACAATGGGGCCGGTTACATGGAATGGTGATAAATGTATGGGATGCCGATATTGCATGGTTTCATGCCCGTTTGATATGCCAAAATTTGAATACCACAGCGCAAACCCGAAAATTCAGAAATGCGACATGTGTTTCGACAAGTTGAAAGCCGGTGGAAAGCCTATCTGCGTGGCAAATTGCCCGAATGATGCCCTGATGTTTGGTAAGCGGCGCGATTTAATTGCCGAGGCCGGCCGAAGAATTTACGAAAAACCAGATTTGTATGTCGATCAGATTTACGGTGAGAACGATGCCGGGGGAACTGGTTGGCTCTATCTTTCGCCCGTTCCTTTCGAAGAACTTGGGCTAAATACCAAACTTCAAAAATCATCTTATCCGGCGCTGACAAAGGGTTTCCTATACAGCGTGCCTTCGGTGTTTGTGCTGCTCCCGACACTTTTGCTGGGAATCCATCAGGCAACTAAAACCAACCAAAATAACGAAGAAGATGAACAATAACTATCTGATTTCTATGGACCGCGATGGTAAATCCATCCGAAAATTCCTGTTGGACGAGTTGAAGCCCAAAGGAAAATTCGTTACCCCGTTCAACCTGATTTCCATACCAATCATGCTGCTGGGACTCGCGCTGATTGTCATCCGTTTTATTTACGGAATTGGCTCGATTACCAACCTGACCCAGGAGACACCCTGGGGCTTGTGGATTGGTTTTGACGTGGTTACCGGTGTTGCCTTTGCCGGTGGCGCTTATGTGCTGACTTTCATGGTTTATATTCTGAACATGAAAAACTATCATTCCATCGTTCGGGTAACGGTGTTGAATGGGTTTCTCGCCTATGTGTTTTATGCCGGTGCTTTGTTGCTCGATCTGGGCCGTCCGTGGCATGTGGTTAATCCGATAATTGGGAACAGTTTCGGGGTCAGCTCTGTTTTGTTCCTGGTTGCCTGGCACTTTCTGCTTTACATGATCGCCCAGCTCATCGAGTTTTCGCCGGCAATTGCCGAATGGCTCGGCGCACGGCGTGCCCATAAAATACTTTCGGGAATGACCATTGCCGCAGTAATATTTGGTATCACACTTTCAACCTTGCATCAATCAGGGCTGGGCGCTCTCTTTTTGATGGCCAAAGAAAAAATACATCCGCTCTGGTATTCCGAATTTATCCCGATCATGTTTTTTGTATCGAGTATTTTCGCCGGGCTTTCCATGGTCATCTTCGAAGGAACTATCAGCCATAAAGTATTTTCCAGTCAGATCAACGAAAAACATCACCACGAACAGAAAAACATTATCCGTGGGCTGTCGAAAATTTGTGCCGGAACCATGTTCGCGTATTTTTTCCTGAAAGTGCTGGTCTTTATTCACGGGCAGCACTGGGATTTGCTGAATACCCGAATGGGCTACTGGTTTTTGCTCGAAATGTTGGGGTTTGTGCTTTTGCCCATGATCCTGTTTTTCATCAGTTACCGCACCAACAACCAAACGATGATTAAAGTTGCCGCCATTATAACCATGCTCGGCGTGATCCTGAACCGGCTGAATGTTTCGGTAATTGGCTTCAACTGGGACATTCCGGTGCATTATATCCCGTCGTGGATGGAATTTGTGGTAACCCTGGCGGTTATTTTTACTGAAATATGGATTTTCAGGTGGATTGTGAACCGGATGCCGGTTTTACGCGAATCGCCGTCGTGGGCGAAGGAAACAAAATAAAACGAGGCCGCTGAAATAAAATTTCTGATTGGCGGCACAACATAGAAATTAACCAGCAAGCACGTTGAAAGGTGATTGCATAAAAAATAAAACAATGGAAGGATTTCGTTATTCTGATATTTTCGCAACAAAAGGTGTTGAATATCTGGTTATTATCGCTTTTTTGGCCATGCTTCCCATCTTCTGGCTTTTGCTGAATAAACGGACAAAAATGAGCGGCAAAATTCAGGAAACCTTGGGTGTCCTGACGGCTAAAATGCTGCGGGTTCCGCAGGGATTGTTTTTCTCCGGAAATCATACCTGGATGTTTCGGGAACAAAATGGGGCAGTCCGTGTTGGGCTCGACGATTTGCTGCTTCACATCACGGGTAAAGTAAAATTCACGTATCTCCACAATCCCGGCGAGCCAATCCTGAAAGGCGGCCTGCTGTCGGAAATTGACCAAAACGGCAAGTTATTGCGGATTTATTCTCCGGTTTCAGGAAAAATCATGGAAACTAATCGCGTCCTGAACGACAGCAACGGTTTGCTGAATGAGGATCCTTACGGGAAAGGCTGGATTTACAAAATTAAGCCTTCGTACTGGAGGGAAGAATCGAATTCGTGCTATGTGGCCGAAGAAGCAACCCGTTGGTCGGAAAAGGAGCTGGAAAGGTTTAAAGATTTTCTTGCCAGAACGATGGTAAATTATACTCCTGAAACCGCGATAATCGTTATGCAGGATGGCGGTGAATTGTGCGACCATTCCCTTTCGGCTTTGCCTGGTGAAACGTGGCAGGATTTTCAGAAAGAATTTTTGAATCCGAACCGGATGAAAATGACTGAAGTTTGACGATAAAAAGGCAGTGCCAGGTTTCTGAACCGCTTGTCGGGAAAGGAAAAGATAATTAAAGAACTGGTGAGCCCTCACCAGTTCTTTTTGTAACTTGCATTTTCTAATTTCTGTTTTGTTTTTGAAAATTTTCATTGCAATCAACTGACTATGATCTTCAGGAATAAACATCAAAACAATACCGGTAAGATACTGATCAATAACTATGTAAAATTCAGGTCTTCCATTTATGGGCGAGTAGTTTTAATCATCACGGTGCTATCTGTTTTTCTGTTTGTTTCGTTCAGCGTCATTTTCAGGTCGGTTAACGAGCATTACCTGAATACAGTCATTCGCCAGAATGGGAACAACATCGGGTCGATTGTTGAGGGCGCCTTGTACCGTTCCATGCTCGAAAACGACAAAAGTGGGCTCCAAAATACGCTCGATATAATCAATACGTTGCCCGGCATTGATGAGGTAAATATGTACAACAGTAAGGACAGCCTTGTTTATTCGTCGTTTGCAACCGATGCCACCAGGGAACACAGCAACCCAAACTGCCTCAGTTGCCATACCAGCCTCCAGTCTTTGTTTCCCGAAAACGGTAACAGCTATAAAATTATTGATGTCAACAGCGATTGCCTTATGAACCGGAACGACAATGGCAACAGGCATTTGCTAATCCGTTCACCCATCCTGAACGAAAAATCCTGTTACACCAGTTCGTGCCATGCCCATCCAGAATCAGAAAAGCTGCTGGGGTCGCTGGTGATCAAGCTCCCACTCAAGGCCCAGGACGAGGCGATCAATAAATCTTCCGCCGAATTTTTTCTGCTGGCCATTCTGGCAACCATTCTGTTGGCTTCCTTTTTACTGGCTTTCACCCAAAAGAAGATTAAAAATCCGTTGAATACCCTGATCAAAGTGAGCATCGCTGTGGCCAACGGCGATAAAAACACCCGTGTTGAAATAACGCCCAATCAGTTAGACGACATGCGCATGGTTTCAAAAGCTTTTAACAATATGCTCGATAACCTGCACACGGCCAACGAAGAGCTCGAAAATTGGTCGCAACAATTGGAATACAAGGTTCAGAAAAAAACAGAGGAATTGGGCGCGGCCCAAAGCGAATTGCTGCATGTTGAAAAACTGGCGTCACTGGGAAAACTGTCGTCGTCGGTTGCCCATGAAATAAACAATCCACTTTCAGGAATTCTGATTTATACCAAGTTGCTGTATAAGCAGTTGAGTGGTCAGATAATAACCGACATCAAGCGCGAATCGATGCTGAAACATTTAAAACTGATTGAAAGTGAAACCAAACGTTGCGGCGATATTGTGAAAGGCCTGCTCGACTTTTCAAGAAAAGACCAGGAGGACTTTGAACCCCGTCATTTGCATGAAATCCTCCTCGAAACGTATGGTCTGATGACCCATTCCATAAAAATTGCCAACATCCGCTTTTTAACTGACTTTCAGGCAGGCACCGATTCAATTTTTTGCAGCCCGAACCAAATCAAACAAGCCTGTGTGGCCTTAATTGTCAATGCCTCGGAAGCGGTGGCCGAAAATGGCGAGATCGTGATCAGGACAAAAAATAACGATGAAGATTCCGTAACTTTTGAAATAAGTGACAACGGACTGGGAATTGCCGACGAGGACCTTCCCCATATTTTCGAGCCATTCTTCTCAACCAAGCACGACGCCAGCGGAATAGGGTTGGGGCTGGCCATTGTACACGGCATAATTCAGAACCATAAAGGAAGAATCCAGGTCAGATCGGAACTTGGGAACGGAACAACACTTTCAGTAACTTTACCTTTGATAAAAAATTAAGGAGAAATAATCATGCCGAAAAAGATATCCATATTAATCGTTGACGATGAAGAATCGGTCAGGGATTCGTTATATAGCTGGTTCATCGAAGACGGGTTTCGTGTCGAATGTGCCGAAAATGCCCGCAAAGCATTGACCATGCTGGAGTCTGAACTGTTCGACATCATCCTGGCCGATATTAAAATGCCCGGAATGGACGGACTGGAAATGCTCCGGAGAATTAAGGCGCTGGAAAAAGATTCGATCGTGATTGTAATGACAGCCTTTGCCACCGTCGATACGGCGGTGAAAGCCCTGAAAGACGGCGCCTTTGACTATGTGACCAAACCATTTGACCCGGATGATCTGACCCATTTGATCCGAAATGCAACCAAGCAGATTTCGCTGTCAGATGAAAACGAAACCCTGAAGAAAAAAGTCATTTCGCTGGAAAATGTGGAAGACCTGATCGGAAAGAGCAATGCCATGAAAAATGTGCTCAGTCAGGTTGAAAGTGTGGCACAAACCAATTCGTCGGTCATCATTACCGGCGAAAGCGGCACAGGCAAAGAGCTTGTTGCACGGGCCATCCACTCCAATTCGCCACGTAAATTTTTCCCGTTTGTCAGCGTTCATTGCGGGGCGTTGACCGAAAGTTTGCTGGAAAGCGAGTTGTTTGGTCACGAAAAAGGCGCTTTTACCGGCGCCATGTACAACCGGAAGGGGCGTTTTGAAATGGCCGACAGTGGTTCAATTTTTCTAGACGAAATTGCGACCATTTCAACAAAAATGCAGATTGAGCTTCTCCGGGTTTTGGAGTCGAAAACTTTTGTCAGGGTTGGCGGGAACAAGGAAATAAGTTCCGATTTCAGGGTGATCTGTGCAACAAATAAAGATTTAAAAAGCATGGTCGAAAAAGGAACCTTTAGGGAAGACCTGTTTTACAGGTTGAACGTGGTGAATATTCAAATTCCACCCTTGCGTGAACGCAAAGACGACATTCCTTCGCTGGTTGATTATTTTATTAAAAAGTACTGTATTTCAATGAATAAACCATTGGTTTCGATCGAATCTGTTGCACTGAACCGGTTGCAGGATTTCAATTTTCCGGGGAACATCCGCGAACTGGAAAACATGATCGAACGGGCCATCGTGGTTGGCAATGGGAAGAAAATCACGCTGAAAGACTTGCCTCTTGAAAAAACCATGGTAGCCAGTTCGGCTGAAAGCCTGGACGATTTCGAAAAAGCATTCATACTTCAGGTCCTCGATAAATACAACTGGAACATTTCGCGAACGGCAAAAGCACTAAAAGTTGACCGGGTTACCCTCTACAATAAAATTAAAAAATACAGTTTAAAACCGGCAGATCAATAAAGTGGAAGAATGAGTCTGCAAAACATTACCTTGATATCTTTTGGCTTTATCGAGAAAGATTTTCTTGAACTGACTGCCGAAGCTGTGAACCAGGAGTTTCAAAGTCAGGTAAATATTAAGGAAGGGCACATCGACCTGAGTGATTTTTATGATCCCGGGCGCCGGCAATACAATGGGAACAACCTGCTTGAATACGTCGATTCACTTTCATTTCAAGATTCGGCCAAAACACTTGGGCTATTTAATGTTGATCTGTTTATACCAATTCTTACCTATATTTTCGGGCAGGCCTTCCTGGGCGGGCATTGCGGGATTGCCTCGTATTACCGGCTCGATAACGAACGCTACGGAATGAAAAGCGATAGCAGGTTCCTGCTCGAACGTTTCAAAAAAGAAGTTATCCACGAACTGGGCCATACATTTGGTTTGATCCATTGCCAGAATCCGGCTTGCGTCATGCGGTCGAGCACTTACGTTGAAGACATTGATCAGAAGAAACAGCATTTTTGTTTCAGTTGCCTCACCCGCCTGGGTTTGAAGACCACATAAACGAAATCAGATTTTTTTAACCTGAATGTTATATAACTCACCTTACGCAACAAATGGGTTAAATTAGCGAGATAAAAATACAC
>JBBIHV010000073.1:0-17697 GCA_037446835.1 Sunxiuqinia sp.
TTCGCGGTGGTGGTAAGCCATGTCGAGCATGGCGAAGCTAATCTGGCGTTCCATCTGGTAGGCGGCCTGAAATTTCTGCGCATCCTGAATTTTCCGGATTAATTCTTCGGGCATCTTTTCTCCCGTTTCGAAATGAACGGCAAACTGATCGAGCCATTCTTTTTCGTAGGCCCAGTTTTCGTGCATCTGCGAGGGCAGTTCCACAAAATCCCAATACACATTCGTTCCTGAAGTTCCGGGATATTGGCATTGCGACAACATGCCGTGCAAACCGTGACCAAACTCGTGCAGAAAAGTGGTCATTTCGTCGAACGTGAGCAGCGATGGTTTGGTCTCGGTTGGTTTCGAAAAATTGGTCACCAGCGAAACATGTGGCCGGACCTGATTTCTGCCGACATTCGACTGCGAACGGTAATCGGTCATCCAGGCGCCCGAGCGTTTGCCCTCGCGAGGAAAAAAGTCGAGGTACAGAACGGCAATAAACCGGTCGGCCTCGTCAAAAACCTCGTAAGCAGCCACTTCGGGGTGATAAACTTCGATGTTTGTATTTTCCTGAAGCCGCAACCCGTAAAGTTTCCGGGCGAGCGAAAAAACGCCGTCAATCACCTTTTCAAGCCGCAAATAGGGTTTTATTTCTTCTTCGGTAAAATTGTATTTTTCCGTCCTCAGTTTTTCTGAATAATAGGCCCAGTCCCAGCGCCGAATCGTTCCGGTGAAGCCTGATTTGCCGGCAAACTCCTGAACTTCGGCAAATTCTTTCGTGGCAAACGGTTTTGAAGCCCGGTGAAGATCTTCCAGAAAGTGACCCACCTTTTCGGGCGTTTCGGCCATCCGTTCCTGAAGTTTATATTCGGCATGGGTTTTAAAACCAAGCAATTGGGCCTTTTCAATCCTCAGCTCAACCATCCGCCGGATGATTGCGTTGTTGTCGTTATCGTTGCCATGATTTCCACGCGAACTGGAGGCGCGGAAAATCTGCTCACGCAACTCCCGGTTGTCGGCATATTTCAGGAAAGGAACGTAGCTCGGGTATTGCAGGTTAAACAACCAGCCTTCCTTATTTTTCTCTTTCGCCGTTTCGGCAGCCATCTCCACCACCGACTCCGGAAGTCCGCTCAAATCCTTTTCGTTAGTAATCAACAATTCGTAGGCATTGGTTTCTGCAAGCACATTTTGCTGATATTTCAGTCCCAGTTGCGACAATTCGCGGGTCACTTCGCGGTACCTGACTTTGTCCGATTCACCCAGATTGGCGCCGCTCCGGACAAAACGCCGGTAGGTATTTTCAAGCAAAGTGGATGCTTCGGTATCCAGATCCAGACGATCGATCTGATCGTGAACCGCCTTAATCCGGGCGAAAAGTTGCTCATTCAGCGTGATGTCGTTGCTGAAATCTGAAAGTTTCGGGGCGACTTCCTGCGCAATTTCCTGCATTTCGTCGCTGGTTTCGGCCGAATTCAGGTTAAAGAAAATGGCTTTGATCCGTTCCAGTTTCTCGCCGGCCAGATCGAGCGCCACAATGGTATTTGAAAAATCGGGCGCCTCCGGATTGTCAATGATTTTCTGAACTTCGGCTTTGGCTTCTTCAATAGCGGCATCAAATGCGGGCAAATAATGCTCAATTTTTACTGAGTTGAATGGAGCCGTTTGGTGGATTCCAGGGAAAGGATTTAATAATGGATTAGCCTCCCCCTGCCCCCTCCGCAAGAGGGGGTTTTCGGAACCGGTATTCGAAGGTGTATTTTTTGACATATGATTTAACTGTGAAATTTGTTGCTGTAATAACGTTCTTTAAACATCAAAGTTTTCAGTGAATATCCAAGAATTAGTCGTGTTTAATCTCGACTATACTGAACTGTGACTGACCACTGATTATTTCTTATATCCTATCTTTGGGCGGTTCTTTTTTTCTAATTCTTGTTGCTTTGTTTGTTCAAACTGCTTCAGGTATTCAAAAATGAGCATGATTTTATCATCATGTTCAATGTCTTTCTTTTCGAGTTGTTCGAGCTTTTGCAGTATTTCATTGTGAGTGGATAGTATTGCGCGCATTTTAGTAAATATGCGAATTATCAGAATGTTTACCGTAATGGCGCGCTCACTGCTTAATACACTCGATAACATAGCAACTCCCTGTTCTGTAAAGGCCATTGGCGCATAACGTACACCGCCCCAATTTGAGGTGCCAAATTGGCTCCTCAAGTTTAAGAACTCAGTATCCGTTAATTCAAACATAAAATCTTCCGGGAATCGGCCTTTATTACGTCTCACAGCTCTCTTTAGCTGCTTTGTTTCTACGTCATAGAGTTCAGCAAGATCGCTGTCCAGCATCACTTTTTGATCTCTAATAAAATAAATCTTACTCATTATAACTTCTTCCGGGATGGCAATTGTATTGTTTTCGCTCATTATTGAATAATTTGATTGTGAAACCAATTTACCCCGGAGTTGCCAACCTGACACCTCCAATCTTCAAATTCTTGTTTCTGTTAAGGTAAATGGAACTTTATCAATACATTATCACTTTTGGCATTGCATTTTGTGACACCAAAGAATCGTTCTTATTGATAAAGATACACTTTCAGGTTCAGGAATAAAAATCTTGTTGCGAATTGAATACTGCGACTGGCCACTGACTACTTTTGTTTCTTTTCCACCGACCAGCCAAACTTGCCAATCGGGTCGCCCAGCTTAAAATAATGGCCGTGCGAATAAACCAGCGGATTCGATTTTTTCAGGCTAAAAGCGCCGGTTTCCGGATCAATGTAACGATCGTCGGCAATCACATTCACCACTTCGGAAATAAACATGTGATGCACGCCCAGCTCAACGATCTGTTTCACTTTACATTCAATGCTGATGGGCGCTTCGGCCAGAATGGGCGCTTTCACAATGGTGGCCGGGGCTGGTGTCAATCCCATTTCTTTCCATTTGTTGAATTTGGCTCCCGAACGACATCCGCACCAGTCGGTTGCACGGGCCAGTTCCTCCGTAGTCAGGTTGATGACATATTCGCCGGTGCGCTTGATGATTTCGTAGGAATGACGGCTGGGGCGCACCGAAATGTAGCACATGGGCGGGTCGCTGCTGATGGTGCCGGTCCAGGCAATGGTAAGCAGGTTGTATTCATCGGGCGTTTCGCCGCAGGTGACCAATACCGCCGGAAGCGGGTAAATCATGGTTCCGGGTTTCCAATTAATTTTTGCCATTGATTCTCTTGAATTTATCCATCTACAAAAAAAAACAAAAAATCGACCACAGATAGCACAGAGAAAAATAATCTGTGGAAATTTACGTAATCGGTGGTCAGATTATTAGTCCCCGCTTTCTTCACGCTTCTTGCGATATATCTGTAATTCACAAAATATGAGAAACATACGCAATAGATGTTTTATGCTTTTTTAAGCCTCCCCTTTTGGGGGAGGTTTGGAGGGGGCTCTTATTTCCAGCCGCCGCCCAGTGCGCGGTACAGTGTAACCACCGCATTCAGTTGCTGGAGCCGGTCGTTCACGCTGTTCAACTGTGCTGAAAATAAACTGGTTTGCGCGTTGAGCACTTCGATGTAGGTGGCCGAACCGTAGGTGAGCAATTCTTTGGTGTAATCAACCGACTTGATCAGCGCATCGAGCTGAAGTTGGCGCAAAGCAATTTTCTTCACCGAAGAATCGTACGAAAACAGCGCATTTTGCACTTCCTGTCCGGCATTCAGCAAAGAACTCCGGAAATTGAGCAAGGCTTCTTCCTGCTGTGCCTGTGCGACTTTCAGCCGGGCGGTATTTATTTTTTTATTGAAAATCGGTTGCGCCAATCCACCAAGCACATTGGCGGCAAACGATGTCGGGTTCAGTAAATTACTGAGGTCTTTGGCCGCAAAGCCGGTTGAGGCAGTCAAGGTCAGTGCCGGGAAAAAATAGGCGCGGGCGCTGTTGGTCGTTTCGTAAGCGCTCATCACGGCAAATTCGGCCTGCATCACATCCGGACGGTTATCGAGCAACTGGGCCGGAACGCCTGTCTGAAGCACCGAAGTCAGCGCCTGTTCGCCGATTGCGCCACGCTCAATGGGTCCCGGAACGCGCCCAAGCAAGAGGGAAAGCATATTTTCAGTTTCGCTGATTTGCTGTTCCAGGTCGGGAATGGTAACCTCGGCAGCATAGCGGGCCGCTTCTGTTTGTACAACTGCTGCCCCGGTCACACTTCCGCTTTCCTTCAGCGCTTTCATGGTTTCAACCAGGTCGATGTTGTTTTTTACCGTTTCGCGGGTGATCGAAAGCTTGGCATCCAACCCGACCAGCGTGTAATATGCTGAAACAATGTTTGAAATCAATCGCGTTTCTACCGCTTTTCTTCCGGCATCGCTGGCCAGCAGGTTGGAATATGCCGACCGTTTCGAACTGCTCAATTTGCCCCAAAGGTCGATTTCCCAACTGGCAGCTACCCCAAGCTGAATGCTGTTTACCTCGAATGGCCCGTTCGGGTACAGGTCTTTTGAATTCCGGAGGTAGTTATCATTTAAATTGGCCGAAATTCCGGGCAACAAAGCGGCTTTGCCTTGCAAAAAATAAGCTTCGGCTTCCTTTACCCGTTGCACTGCAACCTGCAAATCAGGATTATTGGCCAGTCCTTCCTGAATGAGTTTCTGCAAATGGGGTTCCGTAAAAAGCTCGCGCCACGGTTTGTTGGCCATGTTTGTTGTATCAGAAGTAGCTGAATTGCCATAAAGGCCATCGGTTTTTACCGAGTCGCGCTGAAAATGGCGCGAGGTGCCGCACGAAAAAAGTAACGCAGCCAGTCCGGCAATCAGGACGATATGTTTTATCGAATTTGTTCTCATAATTTAATTTTTCTAATTCTTTCCATTGTTGGTCCGCCTTTCGGAAATTCATTCGGGCTTAACCATCCATTTCTTCTTCACCTTCAAAAGTGTTTAATTCAGAGATATAATGCTTTTCAGGTTTCTTTACTTTTTCCTGAAGGGTCTGGAAAATGACGAACATGGCCGGAATAACCAGAATCCCAATCAGTGTTCCCACAATCATACCACCTACGGCGCCAACTCCAATGGAACGGTTTCCGTTTGCACCGACACCTCCGCCGATAATTAGCGGAGAAAGTCCGAAAATAAAGGCAAACGAAGTCATCAGGATGGGGCGCAGTCGGGCCGTGGCACCTTCAATGGCTGCCTGAACGATTGACATTCCGCGGTGGCGCCGCTGCAAGGCAAATTCAACGATCAGGATGGCATTCTTGGCCAGCAGACCAATTAACATGATGAGCGAAATTTGCAGGTAGATATTATTTTGGACCCCCATAATTCGCGCAAAAATGAACGAACCGGCAATTCCAATGGGCAATGAGAAAATGATTGAAAGTGGCAGAATATAACTTTCGTACTGAGCCGAGAGTAGAAAATACACAAAAATAACACTCAGTAAAAAAATAAGGATTGATTGGTTGCCCGAAGCCATTTCTTCGCGGGTAAGGCCCGAAAATTCGTAACCGTAACCAACAGGAAGAGTCTGGGCTGCTACTTCCTGAACGGCTTTAATGGCGTCGCCCGAACTGTACCCGAAATTTGGTGATCCGTTCACCACAATCGAAGTGTACATATTAAACCGTGTAATATTTTCAGGGCCAAAAACACGTTTCATCGAAATGAATTCTGTAATTGGAGCCATTTCCCCGGTCGAAGTCCGAACAAAAATATTATTCAGATCATCCTGGTTTCCACGATATTTTGGCTCAGCCTGCAACATCACCCGGTATTGTTTTCCAAAACGGTTGAAATCGGACGCATAAAAACCGCCAATATATCCCTGCAAAGCCGAAAATAACGAGTTGACTTCGATTCCGGATTGCATACACCGGGCCACGTTGACATCAATCTGGTACTGAGGAAAATTCGAATTGAAGGAAGTAATCGCGTATTGTATTTCAGGCCGTTGATTGAGTGAAGCCAAAAATTGTTTGGCTTTTTGCTCGAATATTTTGATGTCGCCACCGGTTTTATCTTCCAGTCTCAATTCGAATCCTCCGGTAAAACTAAAACCGGGAACCATTGGCGGCGAAAAAATGACAACCTTGGCTTCTTTTACCTTTGCAACAGCCACATAAAGTTTGGCAATCACACTGTTCAGATCCTGTCCCTTTCCGGTACGTTGGTCAAATGGTTTCAGGCTGCATATATCCATTCCGTAGGAGCTTCCCTGACCACTGATTAACGACCTGCCAACAATCATCAATCGATCGTCGATTTCAGGTGTGGCAGCTAAAATATCATCGACCTGTTGAGCAACTTTGTGGGTTTCTTCCAGTGAAGTTGCAGGCGGCAGACTGATGTCAACAAACAGTCGTCCGGTATCTTCGTTTGGTACAAATCCGGTTGGTGTGGTTTTCATCAGCACCAACAATGCTCCTGAAAAAAGAATAATTAACGAAACAGCAACCCATTTATTAGAGGTGAAGAAGTTGGTTGTTTTTTGGTATCGTTTGGTCATCGTGGCGAAAGCCACATTGAACGAATCGTAAAAACGTTGTTTTAAACCTTTTTTATGGATTTCATTGTCGTTGTGCGGTTTCAGAAAAATGGCACACAGCGCGGGACTCAGGGTCAGTGCATTCACCGCAGAAATAACGATGGCAACTGCAAGTGTAATACCGAACTGCTTGTAAAAAACACCTGTAGTTCCGGGAATAAATGTAACGGGAATGAAAACGGCTGACATCACCAGCGTGATGGCAACAATGGCTGAGGAAATTTCGTCCATGGCGGAAATGGCTGCTTCCTTCGCATTTTTAGCCCCCTGGTCAAGCTTGGCATGAACGGCCTCGACCACCACAATGGCATCGTCAACCACAATCCCGATCGCGAGAACCAGCGCAAAAAGAGTGAGCATGTTGATGGTAAACCCAAAAACATTCAGGAAGAAAAAGGTACCAATAATGGCTACAGGCACCGAAATTGCAGGAATAAGGGTTGCCCTGAAATTCTGGAGGAACACAAAAACGACGATGAAAACCAGGATAAATGCCTCAAGCAGCGTATGAATAACTTTTGAAATCGAACTTTCGAGGAAATCGTTGGCATCCACCAGAATCTTGTATTTTACGCCCGGTGGAAATGTTTTGGCTACATCGTTGAGTACTTTCTTTGCATCAATAATCACTTCGTGTGCATTCGATCCTGCCGCCTGATAAACAGCCATTGCAATTCCCGGCTTATTCATTGCTGATGTTGAAACCGAATAATCCAATGCCCCCAGTTCAACCCGGGCCACATCTTTCAGCCGGAGTATATTTCCGTCCTTATCTGCTTTAATGATAATATTCTCAAATTCAGAAGGTAACGTAAGTTTCCCTTTGTATTTTAATACATATTCAAACGACTGATCATTCAGTTGTCCCAGCCGGCCCGGAGCCGCTTCAATATTTTGCTGGCTCAGTGCAGCCGTAATGTCCGAAGGCACCAAACTATATGCCGCCATCACGTCGGGTTTCAGCCAGATACGCATGGAGTAGTCTTTGGCAGCAAAAACATTCACTTCGCCTACTCCTGTGACCCGTTGAATCTGCGGTAAAAGGTTGATCTTGCTATAGTTTTGCAGAAATGTTTCGTCGAATTCGCCGTTTTCGCTGTACAACGAGAACACTAGCAGCATGCTGTTCTGGCGTTTGGCTGTGATCACACCGCCATGCGTAACTTCAGCAGGCAACAAACTGTTGGCTCGCGCCACCCGGTTCTGAACATTTACGGCAGCCATATCGGCATTTATTCCCTGTTTGAAATACACCGAAATATTTGCCGAACCGTTGTTGCTGGCAGTTGACTCCATATAGGTCATGTTTTCCACGCCGTTGATTTGCTCTTCGAGCGGAATGACCACGCTCTTCATTACCGTTTCAGCATTGGCCCCGGGATATGAAGCGGACACATTAATAGTAGGAGGTGCAATGTCGGGATATTGTTCAATCGGAAGATTGGTTAATCCGAGGATTCCAAGGATGACAATAATAATGGATATTACCGATGACAGGATCGGTCGTTCTATAAATCGTCTGAACATGATTTTCCGGATTTAGTTTTTAAGCTGACTGACTGGCATATTTTCTGACAAGTTACCTTCATCAACCAGTTTGGGTTTTATTTCAGTATCGTTGCGTAAAGAAGCGATTCCTTCCAGAACAACCTGGTCGCCGGCTTTCAGCCCGCCGGTCACCACATACGAATCTTTCAGGTTGCCAACCAGCACTTCAATCTCTGTATTGTGAACTTTATTATCGGGGCCAAGCAGGTAAACGAAGTGTTTTCCCTGCAACTCATAAGTGGTTTTCTGTGGAATAATCAGTACCGAATCAACATATTGCGGAATTCGAACGATTCCACTTCCCCCGCTACGTAAAATTCCTTCAGGATTTGGGAACCCGGCACGAACATTTATCGCACCTGTTTGCTGATCGACAAGGCCGCTGGCCGTTTCGATGCGACCCGGCGTTTTGTAAACCGAATTGTCGGCCAGAATTAGTGAAACATCAGGCAGTTTGGTGAACTTTTCCTGAAGGTTCTTTCCTTCCAAACCTTTGGTGAGCGCCAGAAATTCCTTTTCGTTGAATGAAAAATAAGCGTACATGTTGGCGGTATTCGAAACAGTGGTGAGCGGATCAACCGTAGAACTGCTCACCAGGCTTCCGACGCGGTAGGGAAATGTTCCGATATTTCCGTCGGCAGGGCTGGTTATCAGCGTATATTGCAGGTTGGCTTTGGCATTTTGCAGGTTTGCACGCGCCTGTGCCAGTTGGGCTTCTTTTGCCTGAAGGGCTGCATCAACCGATTGGAGATCGAATTTGCTGATGATATTTTTTTCAACCAGTGGTTTGGTTTTCTCCAGGTTAATTTTTGCGGTGCTTACATCGGCTTCGGCCACTTTAACCTGGGCTTCGGCAGAACGCACGGTAGCCTGAATATCGTTGTCGTTCAGGCGGAAAAGTACCTGTCCTTTTTTTACAAAAGCGCCTTCGTCAACCATAATCTTTTCGATGTATCCTGAAACTTTCGACCGGATTTCCACCGTTTGCTGGCCCTGAAGCTTGGTCGGATAATCTTTATAAAGCGTAGTTGACTGAGGTTTTACGGCGATGACCGGATATTCCTTTACCTGGCCAGCCATACCGGCCGGGTTCCCGCTTTTCTGCCTGGGTGTGCACGATGATGTGGCAACTAGCGCCAACAGGATCAAACCATAACTTCTGAATTGGATGATTGTCTTCATATATTTCCCTTTAATATTTTCATAATTAATTCATTAACAGCTGATTAATTTCACATCGGCTTCTCCGTTTTCCTGAATCCGGTTTAAAACATTCCTGAAAATTTCAAGGTCAGTTTCACTGATCCCCGAAAGCAGTTTTTTTGTAACCTCTGATCCAACTTGTTGCATTTGGTTTAATGCGGTCGTTCCTTGTCTGGTCAGAATTAAATTCTTTTTCCGGTTATCTTCCTTGTTGGTAACCTTGGTCACCAATTGTTTTTCGAGCAAACCCTCAACCTGCCTGACAATAATTGATTTATCCTTCTGCATGTAATTGGCTAAATCCTGCTGGATGATATTTGAATTCGAGTTCAGGATTTGCAGTATAACAAACTGGTCGAATGTCAGTTCAATACCCTGTTCTTTGAGCCTGGAAACCATCTGGATTTTAAAAATCCGGTGGCCTTTTGCCAAGAAATATCCCAGTGGTTTGTCCGATTCCATTTGTCATTTTTTTTTGATTGGCAAAAATAGTTCAAATTAGTTGACTTTTGCAACCAATTAAGGTTAAGGAAACATTAAGGATAAAAAGGTCTGAATTGTAGCTTTTTGTCAAAAGATTTTGCCCGTTTCATAATACCAAAAATTAATTTTAAATTGCTGAAAAAAATAAACGTATGAAACGAGTTGGATTTGTTCTTTTTCTCAGCCTGCTCATTGCACAGGCCTTTGCACAGGATGCACAGAAAATTGTTGGGATCTGGTGGAACGATACAAAAACCTCAAAGATTGAAGTTAAAGAAGAAAACGGAAAGTTTATCGGAACCGTTATTTACATTAATCCGTCAAAATATATAAACGGAGAACCCGAAAAGGATACCAAAAATCCGGATGTCAAATTGCGGTCGAGATCAAGATTGGGGCTACAAATTTTGTCAGGTTTGAAATACGTTGCTTCGGATAAGCAATGGCAAAATGGTAGCATTTATGACCCCGATAACGGAAAAACGTACGACTGCTTCGCCTGGTTCGACAAAGATCCAAACACGCTGAGCATTAAAGGTTATGTGGCAGGGATTAAATGGCTGGGGCGCTCAACAACCTGGACAAAGGTTGCGAAATAGAAGCCTCCCCCAAACCCCTTCCCAGAAAAGGCAAAAAAACTTACAGGAAAATTTGCTCTTTGCAATTAATAAGTTTCAAGAATAAATAAATGTCGCATTTCAGTTTCGTTGTTTTATTGACTCACCCCAAGCTCGCAGCGCTCGCTTTTCCCCTCTCTACAAGTAGAGAGGGGGGACGTCCGCAAGCGGACGTGGGGTGAGTCAAGGATAAAATACGACATTAAATTGTTTCACATACTTAAATTGCGAAAAGCAATTTTTTTTTATCCCGAAACCTGTACCTCGCACCCGATTGCCCTGACCCGGCCGGCAATGCGACGAAGTTCATCAAGTTTCACTTTTTCAAGGCCTGAAGCGGGCGTGTCGCGGTCGATGGTATAAATCATCACTTGCGATGGCCGGATTTCGGCAATCAGTTTCAGCCAGGCAATCAACTCTTCTTCAGTTGTGTTGTCAATGATTTCGCCCTTGAAATTCCCCTTCAGGAACAAGGTTTGAACGATGACTTTCCCTTCAAACGATTTCAGGTTTTCAACCACCTCGGTCAGCTTAAAATTCGAAGCCGGGCAATCGATCCTCCGGATGGTTTCCTCAAGCGCTGAATCCAGTTTCTGAATGTTATCGTCCACCTTCAGCAAAGCCCGCACTACCGCAGGTTTGTGCAGCATGGTGGCATTCGATAAAACTGCAATCCGTGCTTTGGGCGCCAGCCTGTTGCGAAGTTCGATGGTGTCGTCAATAATTTCCTCAAACTCAGGATGTAAAGTTGGCTCCCCATTTCCGGCAAAGGTAATCACGTTGGGCAATTCGTTGTCTTTTGCCATTTTCGTCAGCTTCTCTTCCATCTTTTGCCTGACTTCGGCGCGAGTTGGAAGGACTGCTTTCAGTTGCCGTTTTTTGGGCGTCCAGCCGCACTCGCAGTAAATGCAGTCGAACGAACAAACTTTGCTGTCGGTTGGCAACAGGTTCACACCCAGCGAAATGCCCAGCCTCCGGCTCTTAACCGGCCCGAAAATGATTTGATCGAATAAAAAAGTTGACATAAAGCAAGAAGTAAAAAGGTAAAAGTAAAAAGTAAAAGCTGAACCTAGAGAATTTTTTTTAACCTGCTCTTTGAAGTAAACCGCAGTCTGGCCAGATCGGCTCCTGTAAGCAGAAAAATTCCGAAAATTTGCTCTTTCCTGAATTTCACATTTTGTTGTAAAACTTCAGGAATCGCTTGTAAAATCTCTTGAATATCCATTTCCGGGAATTTTTCCTGAACCCGTTTCCCGGTTTCGATCAGGTTTTGCATGGTTACCCGGGCGGAAGCCGAAACGAGTGAAAGGATAAATGAATGGACAGGGTTTTCATCGTCAGGAAAAAATCCGGCAATTTTTATAAACTCCGATCCGGTCATTAAAATTCCGTTGTGAAACGATAGCAGCGCGGTTTCCCGCAAATCGCCTCTGGTATCGATACACCGGATGAATTTGCCGTTTTCCTCGGCTTCAACAATCCCGTTTTTCAGGAAAAAGCCCGTTTCTGAAACCACGTAATTGGCTGCAAACCTTTTCATTGCTATTCAACCTGCAATTTATCTTTTGGCCGGTATTGCTGTTCCGATTCTTTCAGGATATTCATGATTTGAACATGTATTTTTTCGTAGTCTTTCGGGAAGCTGGAGTAATAAACGAGCGACCGGATAAAGACGACATCGGTCACCGAATACTTTTTCAAAACGGAATAGTACAAGTCGGTGTGGTTCACCTTTTTAAAAATACTTTTTTGCATAGGCCCCGAATTTACGCCCTGGATCAGGTACATGTCAACCATTATTTTTTCAAACTTGTCCTTCGGGATAAGCTGATCGGGTTTTTTTATGGAAGTGTTGTGGCAGGAATGAAGCCCTGACAACATAACTGCAACCAAAAGGATTTGAATGACTTGTTTCATTACTCGCATCATTAATATTCAGGCACAAAGTTAGTTCGAAAAATTCAGAATCCGACCAGCTACGGGAAGCTTTCGGGGCAAAAGCCAAAATCCCTGGCTTCAAGGGTTTCAACGTACCCGGTTCGGAATCCGGTAACTGTTGTAAAAGCTGATGGTCAGGGGCCTCAGCTTTTTTTTCTGAAAACATGCCTGAAGAACTCATCTACGCGGTCGAACTGCAAAATCTCAATTTTAAATTTCTGAAGATCAATTCCTTTTCCGGCGCGGGGAATAAAAATGCTGTCGAAACCCAGTTTTTCGGCTTCGGCAATGCGTTGTTCGAGGCGGTTTACCGAGCGGATTTCGCCTGAAAGCCCTATCTCGCCCGCAAAACAAATGTTTTTCCGGATCGGAAGGTCGAAGTTTGACGAAAGAATTGCCGTAATAACGGTCAGGTCGATGGCCGGGTCGTCAACTTTAATTCCACCGGCAATATTCAGGAAAACATCTTTTGTAGCCAGTTTAAACCCGGCGCGTTTTTCCAGAACGGCCAGCAGCATGTTGAGGCGCCGCAAATCGAATCCGGTTGACGAACGTTGCGGCGTTCCATAAGCCGCTGTGCTTACCAGTGCCTGAATTTCAATCAGAAGCGGACGGATTCCTTCGATGGCGGCAGCAATGGCTGTTCCGCTCAGTCCTTCGTGAGTACGGTTGATCAGCAATTCAGAAGGATTGGAAACTTCGCGCAATCCTGAATTTCCCATCTCAAAGATGCCCAGTTCTGATGTTGAGCCGAAACGGTTTTTTATGGCGCGCAAAATGCGGTACATGTATTGGTTTTCGCCTTCAAACTGCAAAACCGTATCCACAATGTGTTCCAGCACTTTCGGCCCGGCCAGGCTGCCTTCCTTGGTTATGTGGCCGATCAGAATGACGGGCACCATATTTTCCTTGGCGTATTTCAGGATTCCGTTGGTGCATTCGCGGATTTGCCCCACCGAACCCGGAGATGATTCGATTGACTCGGTAGAAACCGTTTGGATGGAGTCGATAATCAGCAATTCCGGAGCGACATCCTTGCTTTGTCCCAGAATCTGCTCGAGCGACGTTTCGCTCAAAAAATAACAGTTCCGGTTTTCTTTCTGAAGCCGTTTTGCCCGTATTTTTATTTGCTGAATACTTTCTTCTCCTGAAACATACAATATTTTTTTATTCTTCAGATCCAAAGCCAGTTGCAATACCAGTGTTGATTTACCGATTCCGGGTTCGCCGCCGATCAGCACCATCGATCCGGGGACCAGTCCGCCGCCCAGAACGCGGTTGAGTTCCTGGTTGCACGTATCAATGCGCTCGGTATTTTCCGACGAAACTTCGTGCAGAAGTTTGGGCTGGTTGCCGCTCCCCGTCAGGAAGAGAGCTGTTTTTGTACTTTCGCGGTCAACAATTTCCTCGACAAAAGTGTTCCATTCGCCGCACACGGTACACTTCCCTACCCACTTGGGCGACTGTGCACCGCAATTCTGACAAAAAAAACTGGTTTTAACTTTGGGCATCTCAATATGTTTTACTTTAACTATCTTGAATTTTCTTTCATCTATCGGCCTGTTGTTCAGCAATATCTTTCACAATCAAGCCATATCATTTTAATTAAGGAAAGATGGTAAATATAGCGAATTAGCCTCTATTTTCGATTGCCATTTGAGTACAGCAAACAAGTTTCTATCAGGCAAACAAAGGCATGTCGCCACTTCAAAATAAAATTTTAACTTTGGGAAAACGTAACCAATGGCTAAAATTTCTCAGGATATTGACAGGCTGACAAATTCAATTGTTAACAGGTATTCAGGAGACAGTTTTGATACTGATATTGTTGATTTACAAATAGATGATCTTAAGTATCTTAAAAAAGGATGGCAATTCGACTGGAATAAAGAATTTGCAATTGGGAACGTTTATAAACTGGTAATCAGGCATTATCCTGAAGTTATTCAGGGATTGGTAAGCCTGATCGATAAAGAAGATCACTAATTTATGAATTTACTTGAATCGGCTCCGCATAACTTCGGAAATAACAAAATTTATGAAGGTGTGGCCGGTAATTTGGTGGCCTTTTCGTGCAAATTATCATTTGAATACGGACATGACGGATATGTGGCTTTTGAGCCGAAAACAAAACTTATTGAGCATTACAGAAAGACATTAAAGGCTCAGTTGATTTCAAGTAATCGGATGATAATCAATACAAAAGCGGCTTCTATTTTAATTGATAGATATTTTAATACCTAGGATTATGGGATACATAAAAGAACCCAAAGGAATTGATTTGGTTGTTGTGCCTCAAACTAAACCAGACAAAGAATCTGATGAATTGGTGAGCGAATTTATTCGAAAAGAGAAAGCACAAAGAAAGGTACGTTTGAAAAAGAAATATGATCCAAGTACAAAATAGCTTTGTTGCCTGATCGACTAATTTCAGGAACCCGGTTAAACCGTGTCTTTTATTTTCCTGATCAGAGCTGAGGTTGAAAACCCTTCGGTCAGTTCAATCCTTTCGACCCGCCCTCCGGAAGCCAGGACCACGTCGAACCCGGCGATTTCATCCAATTGGTATTCAGTCCCTTTTACCAAAACATCGGGAACAATCTTCCGGATGAGTTCGTAGGGGGTTTCCCCGTCGAACAAAATAACAGCATCGACCATAAAAAATGAAGCCAGGAGCATCGCCCGTGACTGCTGATCGATCAGCGGGCGGGATTCGCCTTTGAGCAATTTTACCGAAACATCAGAATTCAGGCCGACAACCAGCCGGTCGCCAAATTCGGACGCCTTCGCCAGCGAGTCAATATGCCCGCGGTGGACCAAATCGAAACAGCCGTTGGTAAAAACCACCGATTCGCCGGCTTGCTTCCATTTTTCGGCTAAGGGAAGGAATTCCTGAACGTTTGGAAACAATTTTGATTGAATGATTTCGGATGGGGCCATTGTTTAAAAAGTATTTCTGTAAAAATAACAAAACCTCACTGCAACTGAAGCAATGAGGTTAAAACTTATATTCTGCCAACGAAAATTTATACCAGTTTGTTGGTTTCGGTGTCGGGGAAAACCAGCCACGGCTTGAATGTTTTGGCTTCTTCGAAGTCCATCTGGGCATACGACATAATAATCACCACATCACCAACAGCCACTTTCCTGGCAGCGGGGCCATTCAGGCAAATAACCCCGGACCCACGTTCGCCTTTAATCACGTAGGTTTCGAGGCGTTCGCCATTGTTGATGTTTACCACCTGAACTTTTTCGTTTTCAATCAGATTGGCTGCATCCATCAACTCCTGATCAATGGTAATGCTTCCGACATACTGTAAATTAGCTTCGGTTACAGTAACCTTGTGTATTTTCGATTTACAAACTTCAATGATCATGTTGTTAATATTTTCTGTTTAGTAATTTACCATCCTAGTTATTTACTATTTCCGGCAATATTCATTGTTGCAACAAATTGTAAATCGTAAATGGTCTAACTGTCAATTTATTACTCCGAACTCTACATTGTCAATCAACCTCACTTTGCCACAATGAACTGCAACACAACCGATTTTCTTCCCGGCATCGCTCCAGCTTTTCACCGGCTGAAGGGTCATTTCATCAACAATTTCAAAGTACTCGGTGTTCAAGAATTCGTTTTCGTTTATTCGCCCAATCACCCATTGGCAAAGCTCTTCTACGTTAAATTTGCCGGTTTTGTTTACTGCCTCGAACAGGGTTGCCGATATGTGTACTGCATTTTGCCGTTGCTCCGGGCTCAGCAACATGTTCCGCGAACTCATGGCCAGGCCATCGGCTTCACGGACAATCGGGCAATCAACAATTTCAACCCGAAGTTCCATTCGCCTGACCATTTCTCGAATGATGGCCAACTGTTGAAAATCTTTCTGCCCAAAAAAAGCTTTGTCGGGATGCACAATGTCGAAAAGTCGGCTCACCACCTGCGCTACGCCATTGAAATGACCAGGCCTGAACTTTCCTTCCATGACCTGTTCGAGCAACCCGAAATTAAACTGGCGGGTATCCGGTTCAGGATACACTTCTTCGGGTTCAGGGGCAAAAACAAGCTGACATGCAGTTGGTTCAAGTAGTTCTACATCTTTTTGAAGGTTTCGGGGATAGCGCTCCAGGTCGCCTTTGTCGTTAAACTGAGTGGGATTTACAAATATGCTGACGACTACATATCCGGTTTGTTTGCCAGCTATTTCGATCAATGAAAGATGACCTTCGTGCAAGGCCCCCATGGTGGGAACAAAACCAACGCTCAATCCCTCTTTCCGTTTGATCTCAAGCACCGCCTGAAGATGGTTTATATGCTTTAATACCTGCATTTTGGAATAAAAATGAGGGTGCAAAGTAAGTAAATTATTCAATACCATGTAAAATTTACCGAATAGGAAAAAGTAAAAGTTTAACCGTGTACCGCGTACCCAAAATACGAAATGAACAGTTTTTCAACAGCTTAAATGAGATTTCGGAAGCATTTGGGTTATTGCTTTTTGGGAACCTATTCTTAAGGTTTTTTAAAGCTCGGTTAAATGTCTGGAATTGAATATTGCTGATATTTTACTAATTTTGCACAATTAATCTCAGGCGATATAAATGGAAAAGAAAAAAGTCTTATTTATTTCTTCAGAAATAACCCCTTATCTTCCAGAAACTGAAATGTCGAAAAAATCCAGGTACCTGCCACAGGGAATCCAGGAAAGGGGAAAGGAAATCCGGACTTTTATGCCTAGGTATGGAAGTGTGAATGAACGTCGGAATCAATTGCATGAAGTAATCCGATTATCAGGAATGAACCTAATCATTGACGATACCGACCATCCGCTGATTATTAAAGTGGCCTCTATCCAGTCAGCACGCATGCAGGTGTATTTTATCGATAACGAAGATTATTTTCACCGAAAGCATATTTTAAAAGATTCGAAAGGGAATGAGTTCCCCGACAACGACGAACGGGCCATTTTCTTTGCCCGCGGAGTTTTGGAAACCGTAATAAAACTGCGCTGGGCACCCGATTTAATTCATTGCCACGGTTGGTTAACGTCGCTGGTCCCACTTTACATCAAGAAAGCATACAACGACGATCCGCTTTTTGATCATGCAAAAGTGGTGTATTCTGTTTATAACGATGATTTTAAGAAGACCCTCGATGTGAATTTCAGGAACAAACTGAAAATGAATAACATAGAAGATGATGATACGGAACTGGTTGACGAACCAACTTATGTCAATTTAAGTAACATGGCCATTCAGTATTCTGATGCTGTAATTCAGGGAAGCCCTAAAATTAATGCTGAAGTGGATGAATTTATTTCAACATCAGGAAAATTATTTTTAGGATACCAACCCGAACAAACCTATATCGATGC
>JBBIHV010000074.1:0-17661 GCA_037446835.1 Sunxiuqinia sp.
TACCGGGGCTGACTGGTTTTGACAGCGGGTAGAAGAGGTGTGTAAGCATGCCGGGCCTTGATCGCACAGCCCGAAAATCTTGGCGTTCACAATCTAATTGGCGAAAATAACTACGCTCTTGCTGCGTAACCGAATTAAGTAGGTTCTGCTTTATTCCGGCACCAGGTGCTGGAACGAGACATCGCCCGGGTGCTACTTCCCTGAAGCGGCCCGATCAGGCGGTGCAAATAAATCGGGGATAGTGGAGGTCTTGCTTCGGGACTTCTGCAAAACATAAGAAGCTAAGATAAAAGTCGGTGGCCCTGATCCAGCTTTTATACGAAAACTAAGTCTGGGGATAAGCATGTAGAAAGCATATTGCTTCCTCGTTTGGACGCGGGTTCGATTCCCGCCAGCTCCACACAAAAGAATGACAGCTAAAAATCCTACAGATATTGTGTGGGATTTTTTTTGTTTTACGAATAGTCCGCTTGGATTTTTGGAATTCTTTTTTAAGATTAAAAGATGGTATTATTCTGAATTTTAGTTGTTTGTCGGATATTCAATTTTTTTCAGATATGTAATCATTTGTATGTTTGAATTGTTTATATATCTTAAACCTTTAATTAGAATGTTGAACGAATTGGAACCAACTTAGAAATTTGAATTTATGGAGCCCAGAAGAATTGAGGAAGCTTGTTTAGCTTGTGCTGATCGTTGTTGCTGCAAATGCTTCAGTGATGGAGAAATCAGTATTTTTGACAGCCTTTCAAAAGAAGAACTTGATTTGCTCGTAAAAGAAAAGCGGCATGTTCATTTTAAGGCTGGAGAGACTATCATAAAACAAAATACCTCGGCGAGCCATGTTGTTTGTATTAAAAGAGGACTGACCAAAATAATTGCAGAAGGGGAGGGAGAGAAAAAACTTATACTTCGTTTGGCGGCTACTCATTCTATTTTGACCGGGGGAGGTATATTTATGGGTGAGGTCCGGCATTTTACTGCGCAAGCTGTTACTGAAGTTGATTGTTGTTTTATTGATTCTGAAGAAATTTATGAATTGGTATCAAAAAACAACCGCTTCGCCTTTGAATTGCTAAAGTTAAATAACCAACAAAATGTACAAATGCTGAATAACCTGGTTGGTATCACTCAAAAATATATGCCCGGTCGGGTTGCCGATCTTCTTTTGTACCTAAAAAATGAAATTTTTCTATGCAACCCCTTTAATACGAGGCTATCTCGTCAGGAATTGGCCGATATGACCGGCATGACCATGGAAAGTCTTATACGAATACTGAAAGAATTCAAATCTTCGGAAATAATAACAGTTGACGGAAGTAATATTCATATCCTCGATGAGGAAGCACTGATGCTGATTAGCAAAAAAGGATAATTTTTTTTTGTGATCTATAAATTGATATTTGTCAATATATCGCATGTCTTAAATCAACACATTAGCTTTTATACATCAATAAACTCAGTCAAAATAAGTCGGTAAAGGTTTCTATTTTAGTCGTGTGCAAATCAGGTACGTGTGGATTTGCAATTAGTTTATAAATAGTAATCTTAACATACTTATTCTATGAAACTTAAGAATTTTTCCCGACTGTTGCTTTTTGCATCTGCTATTATTTTTCTTGCTCCATCTTGTGTAAAAGAAGGTCCTATGGGTCCTGCCGGAGCCAATGGAACCAATGGAACTAATGGTGTTGACGGTGCTGCCGGCACAGTAACTTGCCTTGCTTGTCATTCAGGCACAGCCATGGATCAGAAAAAGGCAGAATTTGCCATGTCAGAACACGCCCTAGGAGCAGTTGCGGTAGCATCAGATGGTGGAAACCCTTCTTGTGCACGTTGCCATTCATCGCAGGGATTTATTGAATATGCTACTTTGGGTTCAGTGGCTGGTACGATTACCAATCCGAGCGCATGGGAATGTGCAACTTGTCATGGACTTCATCAAACATTTGAAAGCCAAGATTATGCGTTGCGATTTGGTGCTGCTCCGGTTGTTTCAAATCAGGATGCCACTTACAAATTCGATTTTAAAAACAACAGCAACTTGTGTGTGAACTGCCATCAGGCCAGAACTGCTGCACCCAATGTGGCGACTCCTGGTGCTACAACCTTTAAAATCACCAGCATTCATTATGGCCCACACCATGGTCCACAAGGAAATATCGTTGCAGGTGTCGGTTTTGCTGAAATCCCCGGAGCTGTTGCATATCCAACTCCTGGTTCATCGACACACTATGCCGGAGCTTGTACGTCTTGTCACATGGCTACCTTCACAAAAGGGCAGGGAGGCCACTCTTTAATTCCTAGTCTTGCAGCCTGTAATACATGTCACAAAGCAACTGAAACAAGCTTTGACCACAACGGTGTTCAGACCGAAATTGCAGCCGATTTGGTTAAATTGCGCGATCTTTTAGTGACAAAAGGAGTTGTTGTTCAAAATACGGATGGAACCTACTCTCCGGTTGTGGGTACTTTCCCAATGGTTCAGGCACAGGCTGTGTTTAATTACTTTGGACTTGTGGATGACAGAAGTGAAGGTGTTCACAATCCTCCTTACGTTAGAGCTTTGTTGCTCAATTCAATTGCAGCCGTTCAATAAGGTGATCAAGTAAACCGATACAAAAAAGACTTCTTTTAAAAGAAATGAAGTCTTTTTTGTATTAACTATAAAAATGTGAATACTATGAAAAGACGTAATATATTCCTTATTTTAGTTTTATTCTCCTTGTTATTTTCGGGTTGCAAGTACGATTTTATCCTTCCGGCTTATGTCGCACCAATTAATAACGGGGGGCAGCCCATTAGTTTTGCTACCCAGATAGCGCCAATTTTTACCAAGGATGGTTGTACTGCATGTCACAAAACCGGAAGCCAGGCTCCAGATTTAACGGCAGCAAATGCTTACGGTCAGCTTGTTTCTCAATATGTTAATGTAAGCAGTCCGGCATCGAGTCTTCTATTGACCTTTCCAGGGCCTGGTTCTTCAAACCATACCTGGAAACAGTTAAGTGCAGCAGATGCACAGCTTATTCTTGCCTGGATCAATGAAGGAGCAAAAAACAATTAGTGCAAAAATTTAATATTCGCAGAGATGAAAAAATACACACTATTTATAATTCTTTTCTCCTTTATTTCAGTTCTTTCCTTTGCACAAGATGAAAAAACCGATTCCAAGGCAGTAAAAGAAAAAGATTTTCCGGTAAGTTCTGCTTTTGAAAGTGGGACTCTGATTGATGCTCAAACTACCGTTATTCCTGAGGTAAAAACACTGGAATTTGTAATTCAGCATAAATTCTCCACCGTTCAAAATGGATCCTCCGATTTATGGGGACTTTACGGAGCTGGAACCAACATCAGATTGGGTTTGAATTATGTTGTTGCAAAGAACGTTCAGATAGGGGCTGGAATTACCAAAAATGCGATGACCACTGACTTAAATGCCAAGTGGACTATTTTGCAACAAACCAAGAAAAATACCATTCCTGTTTCGGTTGCCTTATATGGAGTTATTGGGATAGATGGCAGAGGTCTAAGCTCATTTGGTAGCGACACCGTGCGCGTGGCTTATTCGGGTCCCAAAAATCCGTTCAAATTTTCTGATCGTTTAAGCTATTTCTCACAATTGATAGTAGGCCGGAAATTCAACAACTGGCTGTCGCTTCAGGCAGGGGTTAGCTTTACGCATTACAATTCAGTTGGATTAGTTTATGATCATGATAAAATAGGCGTTCATTTTAATGGTAGGGTAAAAGTAACAAACCAAGGTTCAATTATCTTTAATTACGATGCACCGCTGAAAATCAAGAACATCTCAGAACAAGTAACCTGGACTAATCCTCCAAAACCAAATCTGGCTGTGGGTTATGAAATATCAACCGGAACTCATGCTTTCCAAATTTATATGGGATCAACAAGTTCAATTTTGCCTCAGGATAATATTATGTGGAATCAGAATGACTGGCAGAATCGGGGTTGGGCTCTTGGCTTTGTGATTACCAGACTTTGGGGGTTCTGATTGAAAAATATGAAATACTAATTTTCAGAAAAAATGGTAATAATCCGCTTTCGGGATATTACCATTTTTTCTGATTTAATATGCTTGTCAGGCTTCACCAGTTACCTACAATTTCGTGATTGTACAATTTGTACTTAAATTTTAGAAAATGAACAATCGTTTAATTCTGCTTTTTTTACTGATTTTTTGTGGATCGACTAAGTTATTGGAAGCACAGTCGTACCAGAATGCAGAAAAACATCCATGCTTAAAATGCCATGCAAATCAATCCTATTCTTTTCACAACGATGTGACGGGAAAGGAAAACAAGCGGTTAATGAACCCTTATTATATTCTTGATACTGTCGCGATTTCAACGGGTGTCCACAAAGGAATTGATTGTACCGATTGCCATTCTTCCGAATATTCAACCTATCCGCATAAATCGACACTGAAACTGGAACCCATGAATTCGTGTCTGGATTGCCATGGAGGCGATGCCTCTTTTGCAAGCTATAAATTTGAAAAAATCCAGGAGGAATTTAAGAAGAGCATTCATTATCAGAAATATGGCGATAATTTTACTTGCTCAAAATGCCACAACCAGCATACCTACCGGCCGATGGCCCGAAACAGTAGCAACGTGCTTGAAATTGTTGATTACAGCAATAAAATGTGCCTTTCGTGCCACAACGACATGAAGAGGTACAAAATGGTTTCAGGCCATGATAATCCACAGTTGGTTCAGGTGCATAGCTGGTTGCCCAACCAGGAACTTCACTTTAGCCATGTGCGGTGTATTGAGTGCCATACTGAAGTGGTTGATAGCCTGATGGTGTCGCATAATATTCTGAGTAAGGACAAAGCGGTTCGTAAATGTGACGAATGCCATTCGGCGAATTCGATGTTGAAAGCTTCATTGTATAAATATCGAAACTTACAGAAGCGTGCTGAAAATGGCAGTATTAACACTGTTTTGTCAAACGAATCGTATGTGATTGGAACACAACAGGATTCAATTCTAAAATTGTTGAGTATTATTATTTTCATTGCAACCCTGACGGGAATTGTTATTCATAGTATTTTCAGAATTCTAAAAAAGAAATAAAATGTCAGATACTGAAAAAATATACTTTTATCCGGTTTGGCTGCGTATTTGGCACGGATGTAATGCCTTGGGAATTCTCACCTTAATTTTTACCGGCATTTCGATGCAGTCGAGTATCGAAAATTCCTTGCTCGGTTTTAAACTGGCAGTCACACTTCATAATATTGCCGGAACTTTGGTTACGCTGAGTTATCTTTTTTATTTTATTGGAAACCTGACCACCGACAACGGGAAGTTTTATCTCATAAAAATTAAAGGTTTCCTGAAAAGGCCATTGAAACAAGCCTTTTATTATTTATGGGGAATGTTTCACGGGATGAAGGCCCCTTTCCCACTTTCAGAAAAACGAAAATTTAACCCACTTCAGAAATATTTTTATGTACTGGTTATGTACATGGCTGTCCCTATCGTTATTATAACTGGGATTGCGCTCCTTTTTCCTGAACTTATTATCGACAAAGTATATACTTTTAGTGGTGTTTTTGTGACCGCAATACTACATGCCTCAATGGGGTTTTTCATTTCCATTTTTCTGTTGATCCATTTATATGTGGCATCAATTGGAAAGAACCCCTTCGAAAATTTTAAAAGTATAATCACTGGCTGGCATCACGTTTAATTTGCAAAACGGATTTAGCTGAGCGTTGACCGGCTTTTTATTGAAGTCCAAATAAGTAAATTATTTAGAACCGGGGTGAGTATTTGAAGGTGCGACCGATAAGTAAACTTGATTTACTTGAATTTAAAGAGAAAATATGGCAGGATATTCTAAATTATATTTTAGATCACTAAAGAGTTTAGTGTCGGAATTACAGGAGGAAATTGCCCGGAAAAGCGCCTGGTTTTCATTTTTTGAATTCTCAGGCAAAATTATTCTGCTGCTAGCTTTGATGTTGCTAGTAACCAACAATTTACCGGCTCAATCAAAGGATGATTGCCTGTCCTGTCATAACGACCCGTCAATTACTTCTGAAAAACCTGGGAAAAAAGTATCCTTGTATGTTCCTGCCAACGCACTCGATCATTCAGTTCATAAAAATATAGATTGTGGTGCGTGTCATACCGACGCTGTTGTTGCCGATTATCCACATCCGGCAATACTAAAACCAGTAAACTGTGGTTCGTGCCACGAAAGTGAACGCGACCAGTATTTCAAAGGGGTTCATGGCCATGCTTTTTTGGCGAACGAAAAATATGCCCCTGACTGCAAAGAATGTCATGGGACCCACCAGATACTCAGTTCACAAGATCCTAAATCGCGGACCTATAAAATGAACATCCCTTTTTTGTGCGGATCATGCCACAAAGAAGGCGCTCCGGTGTCGCGGACTTACAACATTTCCGAACACAATATTCTTGAAAATTACAGTGAGGGTATTCACGGACAAGGATTATTCAAAAAGGGATTAATTGTTACTGCAACCTGTAACAATTGTCATGGCAATCACCTTATTTTACCGCACACCAATGAAGCTTCAAGCATTTCGCCAAAAAACATTGCTGCAACTTGTATGCAATGCCATGCCAGAATTGAGGATGTGCACGTTAAGGTGATCAACAAGGAATTGTGGGAAAAAAAGCCTGGGGCAATTCCGGCGTGTACCTCCTGCCATCCACCTCATAAAGTTGAATTAAAGAATCTTATTGCTACGATTTCGGATAATACCTGCCTGAAATGCCACGATAAGGAAGAAACACATAAAATAGTGAACGATAAGGTGGTTTCGCTGAAAGTTGATGTTTCTGATCTTGCAGGTTCTACCCACAAAAACATCACATGTGTAAAATGCCACTCTGATGTAACTGCAAACATGGCACGTCCCTGCACAACTGCGGGTAAAGTCGATTGTTCAAATTGTCATGCTCAGGAATCTGAAATTTACTTTTCAAGCGGGCATGGACAGGCCTATTTCAATAAGAATGAGAACGCACCTTATTGCACCGATTGTCACGGTACGCATTCGATCAAGCCGAAATCAGATGAAAGTTCGCCGGTTTACCGATCCTCCATACCCAAATTGTGCGGTCAGTGCCATCGTAAAGGAGGAAAAGCTACTAAAGGAACAAATTTGCATGAAGTAGATGCGTTTCACGACTATTCGACCAGTGTGCATGGGAGAAGCCTTGTTGAGAAGGGATTGCTTTCGGTGGCAGTATGTACCGATTGCCACACAACCCACTTTAATTTGAAAGCATCCGATCCACGCTCCTCTGTTAATCCAAAAAATGTTGCCGCTACGTGCGGAAATTGTCACAAAGGTATTTACAACCAGTACATTACAAGCGACCACGCCTATCGTGAAACTACTGATGGTTTAAAATATCCGACTTGTGAAACCTGCCATACCGCACACAACATGTCTGAAGTCCATCAGGATAAATTTATGGCTGAAATAACCATTCAGTGCGGAAAGTGCCATACCAAGCTGGCCGAGACCTATATGGAAACTTACCACGGAAAGGCTTATCAACTGGGCTACATGGAGGCAGCCCGGTGTTCCGATTGCCATGGCGCCCACAATATCCTGAACCGGCACAACCCAAAATCATCCATTGCACCGCAAAATATTGTTGCCACCTGCCAAAAATGTCATGCTGATGCCAATAAGAAATTTACCGGTTATCTGACTCATGCCACGCATTCAAACAAGAGTGAATTCCCATGGCTATATTATACTTTCTGGGCAATGACCAGTTTGCTGGTAAGTGTATTTATATTTTTCGGGCTTCATACACTTTTGTGGTTGCCCCGGTCAATCGATGCCATGCGGAAAAAGAAAAAACACGAAAAGGAGGTAGGCGATAAAGTATATATCCGGCGTTTCACCAAGAGCCAGCGTATTACACACATATTCGTAATTATCAGTTTCTTATCGCTTGCCTTTACCGGGATGTTGCTGAAATTTGCCTATATGGAATGGGCCAAAATATTTGTGAAAATAATTGGCGGGGCTCAAAATGCCGGAGTTATCCACCGGTTTGCTGCAGTCGTTACTTTCGGCTATTTTGGTTATCATGTATTCTCATTGGTGAAAATGAAAATCAGTAAAAAACAAAACTTAACTGGTTTCATTTTTGGCCCAAACACCCTGATGTTTAACGGTCAGGATTTAAAAGATTTCTGGGCCTCGGTTAAATGGTTTGTTGGACGAGGACCACGCCCGCAATACGGACGTTGGACCTACTGGGAAAAATTCGATTACATGGCGGTATTCTGGGGAGTAGTTGTAATTGGTTCAACTGGATTGATACTTTGGTTCCCCGTCTTTTTCACCATGATTTTGCCGGGTTGGGTAATCAATGTAGCCCAAATTATACACAGCGATGAAGCTTTGCTGGCCGTTGGATTTATTTTCACCATCCATTTTTTCAATACACACCTTCGTCCTGAATCATTTCCAATGGACACAGTTATTTTCACCGGTCATGTTGAGCTTGAAGAATATAAAGCCGACAGACCACGGGAGTTTGAAGATTTGGAAAAATCAGGAATGCTGGAACACGTGACGGTTAAAACTGAATTCACGAAAAAACAGATGCGGTTGGTTAAGGTTTTTGGATACCTTTTCCTTTTTACCGGAATCGTTCAGATTATTTTCATTATTTATTCGCTGCTTTTTCATTAAATTTATGATCGTTTCTCTTGAAAAATAGTTTGGAAACATTGACATATAGCAATAACCTGTTCAAATATTTATCTGCTGTTTTTTGTTACTTTCGGCGCTTGAAAAATAGTTTGGAATCGATCAGGACAAATAAAAATATAACAAGGTGTTTTGAAGTGAACGATAGAAATGTTGAAAACCTTGAGTTATAAATACAATTTGCATCCATAAATATAGTTGACATGAAACTTCCATCATCCGTTAAGAACTGGGTATCGATAAGTGGGACTGTGCTGGCAGTTTTCAATCTTGCCGCAATTTTTTCGCTGGCGATTTTAAATTATTTCTTTGGTTTCGGCGGTTCATACATTGGGCTGTTTATTTACGTTGCTTTGCCCGCTTTTATGATCATCGGATTAATTCTGATCCCTTTAGGCATGAGGCTGAACCGGAGCAGGGCCCGAAAAGCCGATGCAATTGGAGAGGTAACGAACTGGCCCATAATTAATTTCAATAATCTCGCAACGCGAAATGCTGCTTTTATCTTCATTTTTGGGACAATGTTTCTCCTGATCATTTCATCTATCGGAAGTTATGAAGCTTTTCACATGACCGAATCGGTAGAATTTTGCGGCAAACTTTGCCATAAAGTGATGGAACCTGAATACACGACCTATCAGGGTTCAGCACATGAACGCGTTGCTTGTGTTGAATGCCACGTTGGTGCAGGAGCCAGTTGGTATGTAAAAAGTAAGTTGTCCGGTTTGTACCAGGTGTATTCAGTTCTGGCAAAAAAATATCCAAAGCCCATTCCAACCCCAATTGCCAACCTGCGCCCGGCCAGGGAAACCTGCGAACAATGCCATTGGCCCGAAAAATTTTACGATCGCAAATTGGTGCTCAAACAAACTTTCCTTGCCGACGATGCAAATACCGAACATGACATTCAGTTACAAATGAAAACCAGTTCGAAGATGACGCCAAATGGATTTGAAAAAGGTATCCATCAACACATTAGCCCCGATATAAAAATTGAATATAAAACCTCTTCGGCCAACCGTCAGGTCATTCCTTGGGTAAGATATACCAACATTAAAACCGGTGTTAGTGAGGTCTTTACTGATTCTGAAAATCCAGTAAGCGCTGCCAAACTCGATTCGATGGAAACACGGGTGATGGATTGCCTGGATTGCCACAACCGGCCATCACATAATTACCGTACCCCGCAAAATTTTGTTGACAAGTCGTTAAGCGATGGCAGAATTTCGAAGACCATGCCTGGGATCAAACAAGTTGCCATGAAAGTTTTATATAAGGATTATTCGACAAAAGACAGTGCATTCCTGGCTATCAGGACACAGGTTACCAATTTCTATCAATCGGGCCATCCCGAAATCGCGAGCAGCAAAAAGGATGAAATTGAAGCCGCGATCCTGGAAATTCAAAATGGATATGCCAATAATATTTTTCCTTACATGAAAGCAAGCTGGAAAGCCTATCCAAACAACATTGGCCACATGGAGTCTGATGGCTGCTTCCGTTGTCATAACGACACCCACAAGACAACAACCGGCAAAGTAATCTCGAAAGATTGTAATTTGTGTCATACTATCCTGGCACAGGGAACTCCTGATAGTATGGAATATTCGAAATCGATGGAGCCGCTCGAATTTAAACATCCGGTTGATGTTGATGAGGCATGGCGGACTGAAATGTGCTCATCGTGCCATTCTGCACTTTATTAGAAGTAATTCAGGATTCTGAAAATTAAGTTGTTCTGTTTTTTTGAGAATTAGATAAATTAGTGCAATTTTAACCTTGAAATGTGGTCTAAATCAACATGGATGGTTAACTGCCGATCATCATTAATTGTAAAATAATTTATTAACCTTTTAATATTGAAGACTATGAATTTTAAGAAATTAATTTTTCTACTTGGAATGTTCGTTATGTGCATTTCACTTGCAAATGCGCAGGAGGCTAAGTACATCGGAGCTGCAAAATGTAAAATGTGCCACAACAAGGCTGAAAAAGGTGAACAGTACAACAAATGGTTGGCCAGTCCGCATGCAAAGGCCATGGCCAGCTTAAAAGGTGATGAGAAAAAAAATCCAAAATGTTTGAAATGTCACTCTACCGCAGCAGGTGCCGATCAAAGTTTAGTTGCTTCAATTACCGTTGAAGAAGGTGTATCCTGCGAATCGTGCCACGGACCAGGCAGCCTTTACAAAGTTGCAACCATTATGAAAGATCATAAAGCAGCAATGGCTAAAGGTTTGATCATGCCTAATGAAGCAACCTGTAAGAAATGCCACAATCCTGAAAGCCCAAATTTCAAGGGATTTAATTTCAAGGAATACGCTGCAAAAATTGCGCACAACGATCCAACAATGAAGAAATAACCCCAGATCTCAAAAAATTAAAAAATTCCTTTGTTTAAGCTTTAAACAAAGGAGTTTTTTTTAATATCCTGCCTCTCCAACCCATTTTCAGTTTCATAAGTCATTCTTATTCTACCTTTTTAAATTCGTTTGAATATTTTATCATGAAGAAAATATTTTCGTTCCTGTTTTCCATGTTTTTCTCCGTTTTGCTTATGATGATGTTTGCCATCTCGATAGCTTATGCCACTTTTTTGGAAAATGATTATGGAACTGATACGGCACAAGTGCTTATATATCAGGCTTGGTGGTTCGAATTGCTCTTGCTGGTGGGCGCCATAAATTTGGCCGGAAGTGTAGTAAAGTATAAGCTTATTTCGCGAAAGAAATGGGCGATCCTGGTTTTTCACCTGGCATTTATCGTAATCATTATTGGCGCCGGGGTAACCCGTTATTTTGGTTTTGAAGGAAGCATGCACATTCGTGAGGGAGAATCGACCAACCAGGTTGTTTCCGAGGCAACATACATCAGCGCGAAGGCCGAAGCAGGCAACCAAACGGTGGAAGTGCATACCAAAGTGAGGTTTACGCCTAACACTTACAATCGCTATAAGGAGAAACTTACCGTGGGTGGGAAGGAAGTGACCATCGAAAATGAACTGTTTGTGCCGAATGCCTCCGAAACAATTGTCCCCGATGAAAATGGAAAGCCAATTATGTCGCTGGCATACAGCGATATGAATGCTCCTGGATCGGAATTCCTTCTCCCGCTTAACGAAAAGAAAGCGATGGCTTCGGTATCGTTTGGTTTCGAAACCGGCATTGGCTCTGCCACCATTGTTTTTTCCAGAAACGGAAATGTTTTGAATATGGTTTGTGCCGATACCGTTACCGTTTCGGGCACAATGGGCCAAGCGCAGGAAAAACTTGCACCATTCGTTGTACATCCGGTCATTCCAACTAATTTTTACGTGATCGGCAGGGCCGGTTTTGTCCTGAATAAATATTTGCCCAATGCAGTTCCTGAACTGGTTCAGGTACCCGCAAAAGAAGGCGCAGAAGAAGCTGACGCGTTCACGGCAAAAATCACTTCAGGAAACGAAACCCGAAAATTAAATGTTTTCACCCGGGGAGGCGTTATCCTCGATCCGGTTGAATGTACCATCAATGGCATTCGGGTGAGCCTTTCGTATGGGTCAATCGTTCGTGAATTGCCTTTCAGCATTTTGCTTCGCCATTTTCAGCTCGATCGCTATCCGGGATCGAAAAGCCCATCGTCGTATGCAAGCGAAATCACCTTAAACGATCCGTCTGCTTCAGTGGTCCGCCCATTCCGGATTTATATGAATAACATATTGAAATACAAGGGATACCGATTTTTCCAATCTTCTTTCGATCAGGACGAAAAAGGTACCGTTCTTTCTGTAAATCAGGATTATTGGGGAACTTTTATTTCGTATCTGGGATATTTTTTAATGGCTTTAGGCATGGTTCTTACGGTCTTCAGCAAACACAGCCGGTTTCAGCAACTCATTCGTTTAAGTTCGAAACTTCAGGCTATGCGCCAGTCCCTGAAGGTTTTAGCTGTTGGTTTTGTCATTTCTGTATTTAGTTTGAGTCCCAATTCATCTTTTGCAGCAACCAATTCAGCATCGAAAAACATGCTGCTCGATTCATTTGGCGAATTGCTCGTTCAGGACCACCAGGGCAGGATTGAACCTGTAAATACGTTGGCGTCCGATCTGCTCCGGAAAATATCACGAAAAGATAGCTGGGAAGGGATGTCGCCTGAAGCGGTATTCCTGGATATGAATGCCAATCCTGAAAAATGGAAAAGTGTGCCGATCATTAAAGTTGCCAACTCAGAATTAATGAAAATGTTGGGCTTTTCCGGCGGTTTCGTGTCGTTTAGCCAGATGTTCGACCAGGCCGGAACGTACCGGCTGAACGACCTCGTGCAGGAGTCGTATAACAAAAGGCAAACCATGCGGAACAAACTGGATAAGGAAATTATTAATGTTGACGAGCGTGTCAATATCTGTTTCCAGATTTTTAAAGGCGATTTCCTGAAAATTTTTCCAATCCCAAATGACGCAAACAAAACGTGGACAACAAATTCTTCCCTTCCGGCCAGCTTAAACAAGAAAGAAGCTGATTTTGCAGGAAATATCCTGAATTTGTTTTATGGTGAATACAACCAGTCGGTTGCTACTGGAAATTGGTCGAAACCACTTGAATACCTGGGCTATATCAAAAAATTCCAAGTAACCTACGGAGCCGACATTATCCCATCGCCAACCAAAATCAGGATGGAAATACTTTATAACAATTGGGATATTTTTGGCAAGCTGGCGAAAATATTTGCCTTGTTGGGCTTTGTGCTCCTGATTGTTCATTTCATGCTCATTTTCAATCCTGCTGCGCGTTATACCAAGCTCATCAACGGAGGTACAATCCTGATTTTTGCTACATTTGTTTTATATACAGGAGGTTTGGTACTCAGGTGGTACATTTCGGGCCATGCTCCCTGGAGCAACGGGTATGAAACCATGATTTATGTGGGCTGGGCAACCTGTCTTTCCGGGTTCATATTCGTAAACCGATCGCCTATTACGTTGGCCGTAACCACAGTTTTGGCTTCTATCATCCTGTTTGTGGCCGGTATGAGCTGGATGAACCCTGAAATTACCAATTTGGTCCCGGTTTTGAAATCGTACTGGTTGGTTGTTCACGTTGCTGTTATTACCGCCAGCTATGGTTTTTTGACCATGGGGGCGCTGCTCGGGGCACTCAATCTGGTGCTGATGATTTTAAGAAACAAAAAGAACAACACAAATATCAGCTTTACGATTCTTGAAGTTTCATACATCATTGAAATGGCGTTGATGATCGGTTTGCTGATGCTGACTATTGGTTCGTTTATTGGCGGAATCTGGGCCAATGAATCATGGGGAAGGTACTGGGGCTGGGACCCGAAAGAAACCTGGGCGCTGGTGTCGATCCTGGTTTATTCCATTATTCTTCATTTACGGAAAGTTCCGGGACTGAAAAGCATTTTCGCACTGAGCAGCCTGGCATTGGTGGGCGTGAGTTCCGTTTTGATGACTTTCTTTGGGGTGAATTATTACTTGTCGGGCATGCACTCCTACGGTCAGGGCGATCCGCCACCCATCCCCAATTCACTTTATGTGGCCATCGTTTTGGTTGTTTTGCTCATTATTTTTGCACGACGAGCTGAAACCAGGATGGGAAAAATTTCAGATCCATCCGATATGGAGAGCTGATTTCGAAATCAGGAAGAAAATTTAAGTCCGGATATTGCTGCAATATCCGGACTTAAATTTTTTAGCCCGAATTTTTGAAACCGATATTTTGTATCGGTAGCCAATCGTATTAAAGAACAGAGCACCCTGTCGATTCTTATTTCACTTAAAAACATAAGGTCAAAACAAAATGGCTATCTTCGTAATCCTGAAAATGGTTGCTACTGATGCTATGAAAATATTGCTTGTCGAAGATAATCCGATTAACCAACGCCTGGCTGCTTTAATTTTCAGTCGGCTTGATCTGAAATTTGATCTGGCATCGAATGGGAAAGAGGCCATTGAGCTGAATCGGCAAAAAGCCTATGACCTGATATTTATGGATTTGCTTATGCCCGAAATGGATGGGATGGAGGCAACGCGGCAAATACGCAATCAGGAGATAGACCGCGGAACGCAACATTGTGCCATTATTGTTGCTTTGTCGGCCAACGAAGCCTTTGGAAAAAAAGAAGAATGCCTTGAATCGGGAATGGACGATTTCATGGAAAAACCTTTTCAACCCTACAAATTGCAAAACATCATCGCCAAATTCTTTCAGGACAGTTAGCCCGCTTCCAAAATTACCTAATCCCAATAATCCTGAAAGCGTTCAAATTGAGGAAAGAACAGAAATCTGGATTAACGAAACCGAAATCAGCATCAATTCATTCATCGAATTTTCATCTGGGTTTCAACCCGTCAGAATTTGTTAATGAATCTTACTATTTAGAACCCGATTAAATTTTGTATCGTGTTGGAATACTGTTCGAACCTTAATACTTTTACCCAAAACAATTTTAATCTTAACCAATGAAAACATTTATCTCACTTGTAATACTCTTTTTCAGTTTTTCTCAGTTTTCAAACGCCCAGGAACCAACCCGGTGGCGTGGCGTAAATTCTTCAGGAATTTATTCGGTAGAAAAAATGCTTCCTGAATGGCCCGCTTCCGGTCCTCAGATTCTTTGGACTGCTGAAGGTTTAGGAGTGGGTTTTACCTCTCCGGTAATTGCCAACAATAAAGTTTATGTAACCGGAATGGTTGATGGACAGGCTGTTTTGTTTGTCCTCGATCAGAACGGAAAACAACTTCAGCAATTTAAGTTCGGGAAAGAATTCGTTGAAAGTTATCCTGGCGTACGCTCTACGCCAACGATTGAGGGCAATTTGGCCTATTTGCTGACCGGAAACGGGATACTAACCTGCCTCGACCTGAATTCAGGAAAAACAGTTTGGGAGAAAGATTTTGTTGGACAATTTGGAGGGACAAACATCACCTGGGGTTATGCCGAATCGTTACTGGTTGACGGCGACAAAGTGTATTGCACTCCGGGTGGAAAAACAAATAATGTGATGGCGCTTAACCGGATGACCGGAGCCACAATCTGGACCAGCCCGGGTTTAGGTGAATTGTCGGCTTATTGCTCACCGCAGCTCATTAAATTACCTGCCCGCGAGTTGTTGGTAACCCATACAGCCAAGCATGTTCTGGGTATCGATGCTGCTACAGGTAAATTACTTTGGAATTTTGAACACCCGAATGCATACGCTGTTCATCCAAATACCCCAATCTATGCTGAAGGGGGAATATTGGTTTTCAGCGGATACGGCCAGGGCAGTGAAAAACTAAAATTGAGCGCCGATGGAAGTTCGGTAACCAAAAGCTGGGAAGCTAAGAGTTTCGACAGCAAAATCGGCGGCGCCGTTTTAATTGGCGGATACCTCTATGGTTCAGGTGATAACGATCGTAGCTGGCAGTGTATCGACTGGAAAACCGGCGAACGTAAATACACCTCTACCGAAATGGCCAAAGGTGCAACCATTGCCGCAAACAACAAACTGATTGGATATACCGAAAGAGGTGAATTGTTTCTGGCCGATGCCGATCCTTCAGGATTAAAAATAATCAGCAAAACAAAAGTGACACTGGGCTCCGATCAACATTGGGCGCATCCGGTAATTAACAGTGGTATTTTATACGTCAGGCATGGTAACACGCTGATTGCCTATAAAATATCGGAATAAAGGAAATATTAAACACCAACTAAAATATGAAACAGACAATTTTATCAATTGCTGCACTTTTAATCACATGTATTGCCTTCTCTCAACCGGCACAATTTCGGGGGCCGAATCGCGACGGTAAATTCCCGGATACCGGGTTGCTCCAAAAATGGCCCGATGGCGGCCCCCAGTTATTGCTGAAAGTGGAAGGCATTGGCAAAGGTTATTCATCGGTGGTGGCAACCGCTCAGTATATTTTTGCTTCAGGAATGAAAGATACCCTGGATTATTTGTCGTGCATTACCCCGGAAGGAAAAATCAAATGGCAGGTTCCCTATGGCCGTTCATGGGTAAAATCTTTTCCTGAAACCCGAAGCACGCCAACCATAGAAGGCGATCGGGCATACATCATCAGTGGCATTGGCGAGTTGGTTTGCCTGAATGTGGCTGACGGGGCTATCCGCTGGAAAGTAAATGTTGACAAAGATTACCACAGCGATTGGCATACCTGGGGCGTTTCCGAATCACCGTTGATTGTTGACGATAAAGTGATCTGCACGCCCGGTGGAAAAACCACTTCGGTAGTGGCTTTCGATAAAATGACCGGCAAAATGGTTTGGGAAAGCGAAAGTGTTGGTGGACAGCGTTCTTACGTTTCCCCAACAATTTATACCTACAAGCAGTTCAGGTTTATACTTGCCGCAACAGCCACTAAACTGATTGCCCTTGAGCCGGCTTCCGGAAAAGTGGCCTGGGCTTATTCCTATTACGATGCGACAAAATGGGACGATCCGGGCCTGATCTGGACCAACACCCCAACATTTAAAGGCCGCGATATTTTTCTCTCGATGGGATACAATTATCGCGATGTGATGCTTGAAATGAACGAAGATGGAACTGGCGTGAAGGAAAAATGGAGCAACCTGACACTCGACGACCACCATCACGGATTGATTGAACTGGACGGTTACATTTATGGGTCGAACTGGGAAAACAACAGTAAAGGCAAATGGGTTTGCATGGACTGGAATACCGGTGAAGTGAAATACGAAACCGAATGGCTGACAAAAGGCGCTGTTGTTTATGCCGATGGCATGTTGTATATCCTGGAAGAAAAAGCCGGGACAGTTGCATTGGTAAAGCCCGAACCTCAAAAGTTTGATGTAGTAAGTTCATTTAAACTTCAGGGTGGTTCCGGTCCTTTCTGGGCACACCCGTTTATTGCCAACGGCAAATTGTACCTGCGTCACGGCGATGTGCTTTT
>JBBIHV010000075.1:0-17425 GCA_037446835.1 Sunxiuqinia sp.
TTCTGGGGCGCGACCATCACGATGTTTCCGGAACGGATTCGCCATTCCGCGAAACTTCAAACATTTACGACGGATCAGCGTTTACTGCTGACATGGCGATTCAAAATGTCATTGGCGATTCGTTCCGGGGCGCAACCTGGGTTTCGATTCATAATGGCGGCGGCGTTGGCTGGGGCGAAGTCATCAACGGCGGGTTCGGAATGACACTCGATGGCTCTGAAGATGCTGACCGGCGACTGAAACAAATGCTTTACTGGGATGTAAACAACGGGATTGCCCGCCGTAGCTGGGCACGAAACGAACCCGCCCTGTTTGCGATTAAACGGGCCATGCACGAAAATCCAAATTTGGTCATCACTTTGCCAAATCTGACCGATGAAAGGTTGATTGACAGGTTATTTGTATAAACAGGGAATCCGTGTTCAGTCGCAGTTTTCAGTGGATCAGTTTTGGTCATTCGCTTCGCCTCATTTGTTGTAAAACCACACAATTAGACAACCAATGACAATCTTATTCATCGAACATAAGCGAATAGGGCCTTTCGATTTCTGATCTCAATTCATCCACACCGAAAGCCCGGCTTTTGCGGATGGTTTCGCGGCCGGCAAAGAAAATAATTACCGTAGGTGCTACAAATACCCTGTTTTGCGCTGCCAGTTCGGCCAGTTTATCCGATTCGACATAAACCATTTTCATGAGCGGAAATGATTCGGCAATCAATTCTGAAACTTTCGGTTTCAGAACTTTGCAGACCGAACAGGCTTCGGTCGAAAAGTAGGCCAGTACGGCATCCTGGTCGGCCAGTACCTGTTCAAATTCCTGAAGTGAATGGATTGTTTCCATGATTAAAATTGACTGGTGGCTAATAAAACAAGGGTACACGCAATTTCCGGAAAAATTCCGGCGGCTTTTAACTTCGAGATGAAAGTTTGATTTTCGGTTCCGGGATTGAAAATGACGCGTTTTGGATTCAATCCGATGATGTAATCGTAGTATTCCGGCTGATTTTGCGGACCGACATACAAAGTTACGGTATCGACATTTTCAAAGTCTTTCTTTTCGGCATTGAATGAGATTCCGGCGACTTGGCCTTCTCTCAGCCCAATGGCGACCACTTCGTGTTTGTGACCGGTCAATGCCCGGATGGCTTTATTCGAGTAACGGTCGGGGTTTTCGCTGGCCCCGATAACCAAAGTTTTTTTCATGATCTAATTTATTTTTTCCAGCAAAACAACCGCATGAACTGAAATCCCTTCTTCCCGGCCTTCAAAACCCAGCTCCTCGGTGGTAGTGGCCTTGATCGAAACGGCATCGGCATCAATTTCAAGGATTCGGGCAATTGTCGCTTCCATTTCAGGAATAAACGGTTTGAGCTTCGGCTTTTGGGCTGCCACGGTCACGTCCAGGTTTCCGACCCGGTAGTTTTTTGAAGCAATCAACTCGTTGGTTTTAAGCAACAAGATTTTGCTGTCGATGTTTTTAAATTCGGAAGAAGTATCCGGAAAATGACGGCCAATATCGCCCATTTTGGCGGCGCCCAGCATGGCATCGCACAAGGCATGAATCAGTACATCGCCGTCGGAATGCGCCACCGTACCTTTGCTGTGGGGAACAAGAACACCGCCCAGCCACAAGGTTTCGCCTTCTGCTAAACGGTGTACATCGAATCCGTATCCAATCCGGAATTTCATTTCATTAAACTATTAGAATTCTGACATTTGATGAAAAACAAAGTAACCTGACAGGACTTATTTCCACCAGAGACTCAAAACTTGATCAGACTGTTATCTCCGCTGCTTTTTAAACTCGTCAAAATCGAACGAAAGGGTAAACCGCAGCGTGTTGGCCAATGGATTGTTTTGAGCAACAGGCAACAGATAGGAGAAATCGAGTGCAAATACGTTCATTTTTAATCCGGCGCCTGCCGTGAAATATTTACGGTTCCCCTTGGTCGGGTCTTCATAAAAGAAACCTGCGCGCAAGGCAAACTGTTTGTTGTACCAGTATTCAGTTCCGAATGAAAAATTAATTTCTTTCAGCTCTTCCTTTAAGCCGCCGGGGGCATCAGAAAACGAACTAAAAATTCCGGCGATAGGCGATTTATCGGCACTAAAACCAACTGACTGAGAGACTCCGCCAACTTTGATACTATCTGCTCGGGGCGTTGGGACCAACAATTTATTGGCATCGAAAGCAAACGTAATGGTGTTGTAGCGGTCCATTTCGGTTTTATAGGAAACCCCTAATTTCAGGTTAGTCGGGATAAAATCTTTGGTAGTCCCATTGTCGTAAGAGATTTTTGACCCAATGTTGGAGATGTTGATACCGGCTGCCAGGGTAGAAGACTTTCGGTTTACCCGCATTTCTTTCTGGTAGTAAAACGAAACATCGGCGGCATACGAATTTCCGGCATACGATGCCGTACCGTTTACCATTTGGCCACCGGTAAGGTCGGAGCGGATGTAACGGATGGCAACCGCACCCGAAAAATTATCGGAAAGAAGCCGGGTATAACCAAAATCAATGGCAAATTCATTGGGTTTTTGGGTCCCCATCGAATTTTGATATTGATCTATAAATTGTATGTCGCCAAGGGTGAAATACCTCAAAGAAGCGCTCATGGTTTGGTGGTCGTCGAGTTTTTTATAACCAACCAGGTAAGCCAGGTTAATGTCGGAAACCAGGTTGCGCAACCAGGGCGTGTAGGATAAGGCAATTCCCATTTGACTTCCGGCGAAGGCATATTTTGCAGCATTCCAGGCCTGAGAGTTAATATCGGGAGAAGTGGCAGCACCGGCATCGCCCATTGCACCGGCACGCGAATCGGGCGAAATGGTCAGGAACGGGACACCGGTTGTAATTGTATTTGCCCCGGTTGTTGAAGTCTGTGCATTTGTATTTTGCAAAAAGATTCCGAGCGAAAGAACAATGGCCAGCAGTAATGTAATTTTCTTCATCTTAAATCATTCAATATTTTAAAAAAATGCAAATATATGTGTTTGTTAAGGAGTTCAGCACTTGGTGAACCAAAATCTAAACGGACATTGTCTCCAAAAAGTATTGGTTCAAAAAAGAATCACTATTTTTTTAGTGGTTAACGTAAACCAGCCTTCCTGAACCGCTGGTTGTTTTTCCATCGGATGTGGTGGTGGCCGTAATTTTGTAAACATAAACCCCAGCCCTCATTTTAACCTGATGGTCAGCCGGGATCCATTCGAGCGGAAGGCTTTGTGTTCCCTGAGAAGCTACCCTGGTTTGGAGCATATCGATGCGCGAACCCGCTGTATTAAAGACTTCGAGGCTCACATCCATGGTTTGGTCGGGTTGATTGTGCGTAAAAATAAATTTTGTTTCACCCTGCATCGGGTTGGGGTAACAGCTCATGCTTTCAATCCTGAAGTCGTCTTTGACCACAAAATGGATTTGCTTTTCCGACGAGTTATTCATCACGTCCCAGACTTTGAGCGTCAAAACATGTTGGCCTTCCGCGAGGCCGTTGAGCGGAAAAACAATTTTGCCGCTGGTGTAACTGTCTTTATCCGACTGATAATAATCGTTCAGTACCATAACCGTTGAGTAATCGCCATCCAGGACGGCGGTAATATCGTGCCCAATTCCGGTACCCGAGGTGTTGATCCCGTTTTCGTCGGAAATGTTGGCCAGCAAAACAGAACTGGCGCTAACCAGTCCGCCATCTTTAAACGATTCAGAATTCAGGAACAGGTCGATGTTCGGGCCAGTTGTATCGGTGATGGTTGCATTTGACGATCCCCCAAGATAGAAACCATCGAAATATCCCTGTGCGTCAAGGGTGTCGTTGTAGGCGTAATACGAAATTTTCCCTTTTCCCAGTTTATACGAAATATCTTTTGGCACGAAAAACGAGAACTGGAATTCGCCGTTTTTCACACTTGCCAGCCCTTTATAAACGACATTGTTCTGAACGGTATAAGTCATGGGTGTCTGGCCTGCGTTTCCGAGCGTTTCCACCTGCATGGCCTTGTCATAAACAGTCGGGATAATTTCGCCGTTAAACGAAGTCAGCTTTGTGCCGTTCGGATCGGTTATAAAGCCTTTCACGGTTACAACCGTCAAGGTCCGGATGGTATCGGTGGTAGTTTGAACGTCTTTCCCGTCGATACTGGCAGTTTTAACCTGATATTCCGGGTTCGCCAGCTTCATGGCCGGGTCGGCAAGCAAGGTGAAATTCAGTTGATTGGCGCCGGTCATGGCGGCAGCTTTGGCCAACCGCATCACTTCGCCCAGCCGAAGCCGGTTTCCGTTCTGATCTTTGGCGAAAATGTAGTTGAAGAATTTGCTGTTCAGTACAAAATTGGCACCGGAATAAACCAGGCGGGTGGTCGAAAAAAGCCCGACACCGCCCCCTACCGGATTTAATAAAATGTACTCACCGGCCGACGTGTCGTTCCCGTCGAAGCGGCTGAATTCGCAGGTGGCCGTTACAAAAATAGGGAAACGGTTAAAATTGGTCCACGAATTTATTCCTGAAATATCGAGCACATCTTCATCGGCCAGGTTTTTCTCGTTGGCATGTCCGGTGTAATTCATTACCAGCGTGCCTTGTTTTACCTGGTTATTAATGGCCACATTTACGTCGGGATAACGCTGGCCACTTGGGGTAGAAATTTCTTTGTACGCATCGAGGTAAATTTTATCGGTGAAAAATGCCGGATATGCCTGGTTTACGTAATCGGCAAGGCTTTCAGCCTGTGACATGTGCATGTTGTTATCTTTATCGTCTGCAATAAAAGTCACCACATTTCGCCAGTTTCCCATGCTTGCCTTTTGGTTGTAACTCTTTATCTTATTCACTACGTCCTGCGCTTCTTGTTGGGTCTGTGCCGGAATCCTTCCAATCCCCAAATCTATTATTCCTGAAGAGTCGCCTTCATTTTCGTCCATAAAGGCAAAAAAATCATCGGTTACAAACGATTGGGTCGGCGAAAGTGAATTGTCAGACTCGAAAGTGGGGAGGAGGTTCCGTTTCATGCCCAGAATATTTCGGTTATCGTACGAACCATCGCCCATCAGAAGCACATATTTCAAGGTATTCTTTCCTCCCTGCATCCCCCGGTCGTAGCACATCCTGAAATAATTGCGAATCCCGGCCGCATCAGGCAACCCTCCCGAAAATTCATTATAAATTACATCCGGGGTAACCACCTGTACATTCATGCCATCCGTCGTCCGGTGGTAATTGGCCAAATCGTTGGCGGCGCCCAGCAAAGCAGTGTTTGAAACAATAATCATATCCGGTACACTTGCTGCATGAAGGTTTTGGTTCGCTACCGTGCCTACCAGATCAGGGACCGGGATTGTTCCGGCCGGGTTAAATGCGATGTATTCGCGGGTAGTGGCCGAGCTCGACTTAAATTTCATCTGCCCGTTGGCAAAAGCAGCCGGAATTTCAAACGAATTATTCATGTCGGTTACATCAATTATTTTTGTTGCTGAAGTCGCCCCGGCCAGAACAAATTCTGAAACAGAAACCTGTCCGTCGGCACCTTTTCCCCTGAACGGATACACATCAGAACTCATGTTCAGCTGGCTTTGGTAATTAATATCAACATAGTCGAGCCAGGCTTCAGCCGTGCTATTGCTGGCATTGTAGGTCAATTTAACCTGAATACTGCCAGCCGGGATTGATGTTGAAAATTCACTGGTTTCACCATCGGCATAATTGGATGTGGCATCGATGACATTAACCGGCAAGAATGAGACCACTCCAATGGATTTCCCGTTCAGTGACACGTCCAAGCTACTCGAAGTTGAAGATCTTCCGGCAGCCGAAACTCCAACCTGGGCAGGTTGTTTCAAATCAGGATTGTCAAGCGAAAGGGTTACCGGCTGAACACTCCCGGCAATAAAGCGTTCGCCAAACCATTGCGAACCCGACATAATTAAATTTAAAGCATCCTTTTCGTAAAACGCATAATTTTGAAACGAAACCACTTCCCTTCCGGCGTCACCGGCCACTTCAGCAATTTTATCAATCGTTTTTGGAGTTTGCGAATCGGTCAGGTAGAAATAGGTTTCGGTTGAATATGAATTTTGCTGATGAGAAAAAATTCCGGTAACCGGGTCCTGGCTGAAACTGATGTTCCCGGTCGAAAAAAAGAAAATGCAATCTTTTCCTGAATTGTCTATCCCTTTCCAGACCGGGTATGCCAGCAGATCGTCAAACTTAATGTCCCGGTTCATCACCGGCAGCATATAACCACCTGTACCATAAAGCGCAACCTGGTCGGGATTAGAAAACCCCCACTGTTTCAACTGGTCGGCGCTGATTTTATAGATGCCCCTGGATTTTGTTTTTATTTTGATCCAATTTCCGGAACCCAGCACAGAAGAAGTTTTCCACGGATAGGCGGCAACCGCCGATTTCAGCTTGTTTGAAACCTCGGTTACCGAAAGGGTGAAACTGGTCAGCCTCTCAATCCGGTCGGCTTTCCGCACAAAGGGGAACACCGTAACGTGAAGGAATGATTTGCCTGAAGAAACACCAATTTCAGGTGTAAATTTCAGCTCGTTGCCAACATGTTCAGATAAAATGGCTGAGGGATGATCAACCGGTTCGAATGTGGCATTCAGGATTTTGACCTCGGCCTGTGCCGAGTTAAGCTCAAAGCTTTCGAACCAATACGGAAGCCCGGTTTTATCCAGGATCACTGCTCCATCAAAAGCAACTTCCTGTCCTATTGTCATAACAGAATCAGCCGGATTCACGTTCCAACTCAATTTCCGTTGATAATTTTCAGGCCTTGTGGTCAAAACACAAAAAAAGAACACACACAGAAGAAATATTTTTGGCATTTTCTGGTTATTATTAAAACAATTAACTAAACGGTTGGCTTTGCAGTATAGTATAATCTTATGTTCCTGAAATCATAAAAAAATAGATTGCATAGGAATTTCGTGAGCAAAGATAAACAGTACAAACAAATCACCACGAAAAAAGATTGAATACCTGAACAATATCAATTCAACAATTTAGTTATATTTGTGAGTCTTTTAAATAACGGAAAAGAATATAAAAATGAAACGAGCCATAAGCAAAGTTACTCCAATTTCAGGATGGCTTTCGGGCGAGTTGCATGTGGCATTTAAAAAACAAATTATAAACTCATGAAATTTAGATCCATAATATTATTTGGTCTTGCAGCTTTAATGGCAGGATGCGGATTGTTTGGAAAAGGTAAAGGAAGCGGGTCTTCCCATTCAACCGGGTGGGAATTTGGGGATCCTAAAAATGGTGGTTTTCAGGCTGATGAAAACTATGCGCAGGCCACAGGCCCCGGGTTAAGGTTCATTCAGGGCGGTACATTTACCATGGGCCGTGTTGAGCAGGATGTAATGTACAACTGGAATAACTCCCCTCGCCGGGTAACCGTTGCATCATTTTATATGGATGAAACAGAAGTTTCGAACCTCGATTACCGTGAATACCTTTATTGGTTAAAAAGAGTTTATCCATCCAATCCTGAAAAATACAAAGCTGCACTTCCTGATACGCTGGTCTGGAGGGAAGAATTAGCATACAACGAACCATACATTACCAATTACCTGCGCCACCCGGCTTATGGCGATTATCCCGTTGTTGGCGTTTCATGGCTTCAGGCCGATGCCTACTGCAAGTGGAGGACCGACCGTGTCAATGAAAAAATCCTGATCGATAAAGGCATTCTTGCCCCTGACAATGCCCAAAGCGGACAAAATGTCTTTACAACCGAAACATACCTGGCCGGTTTATATACCGGTACCGATGGCAAAAAGCCACTGAAGGATGCCTCAGGAACTGGCAGAAAAGTACGTTGGGAAGATGGCCTGCTTCTACCGAACTACCGACTGCCCACTGAAGCTGAATGGGAATATGCCGCGCTTGGCCTGGTTGGAAATACTCAGGATGGGCTGCTTACCGACCGTAAAATGTATCCGTGGAATGGGAACTATTTGCGCGATGATACAAAAAAGAACAGGGGCCGCATGTTGGCCAACTTCACACGCGGTCGCGGCGATTTGATGGGTATGGCCGGGGCGTTGAACGACAATGCAGACATTACTGCGCCAGTAAAATCATATCAACCCAACGACTACGGCCTTTATTGCATGGCAGGAAATGTGAACGAATGGGTAGCCGATGTTTACCGGCCACTATCATCGACCGAAGTTGCTGAATTCCAGCCTTTCCGTGGAAACACCTTTACCAAATACAAAACCGATAAAGATGGCAAACTGGTCAGAAACGAATATGGAGAATTGGTAAAAGATACAATTGCCGACTACCGGAATTTTGATGATGGTGACTACCGCACACAAATTATTGAAGGAGACGATTGGAATGCGGCAAAAGGTAAAACCAAAACCAATTCCATGTACGTCCAGTCAACTAAAGAGGGTCAGTTCTCTTCACTCATTTCCGATAATGCCCGCATTTACAAAGGTGGAAGCTGGAAAGACCGCCCGTACTGGTTAAATCCGGGAACCCGGAGATACAAACCTGAAACGGAATCAGCCGATGACCTTGGCTTCCGCTGTGCCATGACCCGTGTTGGCAGTCCTGACGGATTCTAAAAAGTTATAAAATATATTTTATAAAAACCTCATTTGAAAAAGTGAGGTTTTCTTTTTTAATTTCAACCATGCAAACCGAACAATTTTACCCCATCTTCAGGGATCACCCTATCATTACAACTGATTCCAGAAATATACCTGCAAACAGCATATTCTTTGCATTGAAAGGAACATCATTCAACGGCAATTCCTTTGCCACCGAGGCACTGAATCAGGGAGCCGCCTATGCCGTAATTGACGAACCCGAATATAAAACTGACGACCGGTTCATACTGGTTGACCATGTTTTAACCTTTTTGCAAAAGCTGGCCAGGTTTCACCGCGACCAGTTGGGACTGCCCATACTGGCCATAACCGGCACAAACGGGAAAACCACCACAAAAGAACTTGTAGCGGCAGTTCTTTCCCTGAAATTCAAAGTCAATTACACGCAGGGCAACCTGAACAACCACATTGGCGTGCCACTAACTATTTTGTCGATGAACAGCGAAACCGAAATGGGTGTGGTTGAAATGGGTGCAAACCATCCCGGAGAAATTAAAACCTTGTGTGAAATTGCCAATCCCGATTTTGGGATCGTCACCAACATTGGCAAAGCCCACCTTGAGGGATTCGGATCGCTGGAAGGAGTTATCCGCACAAAATCGGAATTGTACGATTTCCTGAGGATAAAAAACGGCAAATGCTTCGTCAATGCCGACAATTCCATGCTAATGGAACAGGCCCATCACCTTGAACAAATAACTTATGGCCAATCGACTGTGAATTATATGGCTGGCGAGATTGCCGGAACAAGCAGTTATGTGACTGTAAAAGCACTTTTTCAGAAAGGATGGCTCTACCTAAAATCCAAGCTGATTGGTGGTTATAATTCTGAAAACATCCTGGCAGCGGCCTGTATCGGGAAATATTTCGGGCTCGACCCGTTGCAGATCCAGAAGGCCATTTCGGCTTACACACCTTCAAATAACCGGTCGCAACTCATCCGAAGTAAAAAAAACACCATCATTATGGATGCTTACAATGCCAATCCAACCAGTATGCTGGCTGCCCTGGCTAATTTTTCAGACCTGAAAGACGGACCGAAATGCCTGATTTTAGGCGACATGCTCGAATTGGGCGAATCTTCCGGAGAAGAACATCAAAAAATTATTGAGTACATTGAAGGACAGGATTTTGCCGAAGTTTTCCTGGTTGGCCCGGAATTTAAACATACAGTTTGCCGGAAAGAAAAAAAGAAGTTCGATCAAGTCGAACTTCTTTCAAACTACCTAAAAACACAACCTATTGAAAACAAATTAGTTCTGATAAAAGGATCGCGAGGGATCCATCTGGAAAAAATACTTGAATTGCTGACCTAAAACAGCTTAGTTCACAAGTGGCTTTTTCACTTTTAACACATCGTCGATGGCTTTTTCGAAAGTTGACCTCGGAAGCGCACCCATCGCCATCTGTGGCTGACCATCGACCGGAACAAACAATAACGAAGGAATACTCTGGATACCAAACATTCCGGCCAATTCCCGTTCACTCTCGGTATCAACTTTGTAGATCACAAGTTTACCGCCGTATTCTTTCTGGAGTTCTTCCAACAGCGGGGCAACCATTTTGCATGGGCCACACCAGTCAGCATAAAAATCAATCATACAAGGCACTTTGCCTTCATATTTCCATTCTGTATGGAGTTCAAAGTTGAATACTTTTTCTTTGAATGTCTCTTTGGTTAAATGTTCTAACATGCCTGAAAATTTTAATTATACAAATATATACATTTTTTAATGTTTGAATATCAATTCCTGTGCCATTAAAAATTAAATCCAGATGTAATCCCCAACCTGCATTTAATTGTAATTTTGTCACCATTTAAAAACAAATTGTCAGATTCGATACTTTTACCAGAATCAAATCGGAATTTTTTACATGATTTGGGTTCGTCAAAAAAAACCAGACACCCTTAAAAACAATTTTTCTGAATGAAAGATCATTTGAAACATCCTATATTTTCAGTAATTTCTGAAACCGCCGACAATCTTAAGCAGGAAACCTATGTGATAGGTGGTTATGTGAGAGACCTGATCCTGAATCGCCCGTCGCCCGACATTGATGTGGTAACCATCGGAAGTGGCATTCATCTGGCTGAAATGGTTGCACGAAAATTGGGGCCAAACATCAATGTGAGCGTTTTTAAGAACTTTGGTACGGCCATGCTGAAATACCAATCGCTTGAAATTGAATTTGTTGGTGCACGGAAAGAATCGTACCAGGCTGATTCCCGAAACCCAATTGTTGAGGATGGCACGCTCGAAGAAGACCAGAACCGCCGTGATTTTACCATCAACGCTCTGGCCATCTGCCTGAATGCCGAACGTTTTGGTGAAATGATTGATCCGTTTGGCGGAATTCAGGATATTAAAAACAAGATTATCCGCACTCCACTCGATCCTGAAATTACTTTTTCTGACGATCCGTTACGGATGATGCGGGCCATCCGGTTTGCCTCGCAACTGGGTTTTACCATCGAAGAGCAAACATTGAAAGCCATTTCGAAGCAAAAAAACCGGATTCAAATCATCTCGAAAGAGCGGATTGGCGAAGAACTCAATAAAATTATCCTTTCGTCAAAACCTTCGATGGGATTCAAATTGCTGGAGAAAACCGGACTGCTTGAAATTATTTTTCCGGAATTGTACCGGATGAAAGGCCGCGAAGAAGTGAACGGGGTCGGTCACAAAGACAATTTTTATCACACACTCGAAGTGCTCGACCGGATTGCGCCAAACACCAACAATCTTTGGCTGCGCTGGTCGGCTCTGCTTCACGACATTGCCAAACCGTTAACCAAAAAATATTCGCCGCAACTGGGCTGGACTTTCCACTCGCACAATTTCATCGGGGCCAAAATGGTACCCGCACTCTTTAAAAAGATGAAGTTCCCGCTGAACGAAAAAATGAAATACGTTCAAAAAATGGTCGAACTTCACATGCGCCCGATTGTCCTTTCCGAAGAAGAGGTGACTGATTCGGCCATACGGAGGTTGCTGTTTGAAGCAGGCGACGACATCGATGATTTGATGACCCTTTGTGAAGCCGATATTACTTCAAAAAATCAGGAAAAAGTTAAAAAGTATTACAACAATTTTCAGCTTGTCAGGCAAAAACTGAAAGATTTGGAAGAACGCGACCACATCAGGAATTTTCAGCCTCCGGTAACCGGTGAAACCATTATGGAAGTATTCGGGCTCACGCCTTGCCGGGAAGTTGGATTACTGAAAAACGTGATTAAAGAAGCTATTCTTGACGGAGTTATCCAAAACGATCGTGATGAGGCTTTTCGGTTTATGCTTGAAAAAGCGAAGGAAATTGGACTCACCCCTGTTTCTGACAAAGGGTTGTCACCCGAACCCGGAAAAACATCCGTTGATGGACTGAAAAATTGAAATAAAGAAAAAAAGAAGTCTTGATCCAAAGAGTTCAGCAAAAAATCTATTTCTTCTTTTCCTGACGTTCGAGTGCGCCCAGATCGGGACCTTTATCGGCCAGACGGTCACGTCCCTTTAAATCGGTTGGATAAAGTTTGGCAATCGAAAGTTTCCCGACATCTTTGGCCGGGCTAAGTGTATCGAGTTCAAAATTAAATTTTTTGTACGGATCAACGAATTTGGGGTCAACCCCTTTCAGGATATTTGCAAAATGATCGGGGGCTGTTGTTTTAAAAGTATCGGCAACCTGAAGGATACAATGGTCGAAATTATAATTAAAAAGCGCTTCGGCATTTTTGCTCAGCAAGAGCTCGTTGCCATCGGTCGCATTTCCGGTAATGATGCAGTTCCCGAAATTTGCTTTCGACAAATCGCCGATATAGGCGGGTTTATTTTTGTCGATAATCAGGTAATTCTGAATCTGGAGTGAAGGTGTTGATCTTGCTTTCAGGCTATAACCGCCCCAGTAATTGGCAATGGTCGAATGGTCAAATTCATAACTTCCACCAACCAACAAGGCCACGGCATAAAACCCGCAATTGGTTATTAAACAGTTATCGGCCTGAATATCAGATTTCATGGCAAATATTCCGGCATATGCCATGTTCTGGATTTTGGCATTCGACAGGGTTAATGTTGCAAACCCTTCATTTTCAATATTTCCGACCTGAAGCCCGATGTTTGCATTCTTTATTTCAACGTTTGAGAACACATTGCCTTTACTTCCGGAATACAGCAAAATGCCGTTCCATTGATCGGGAACATTGGCATAAACGTTTTCCAGGCGGTCGCCATAAAACCCAATCGGATTTTCAACTGTTCCGTTCGCAATCACTTTTCCCTTAACAAGCAGGCCGGCATCCTTATGAAAATATATCTTTGTGCCGGGTTCGATTGTCAAGGTCGAGTTGCTGTCAACATAGGCATAATTGTACACCAGATAGGGTTTGTCGCTTTTCCAGGTCGTGTTTTTAAGAACTTGTTTCCTGATCAGGTTAAAGTCCTGTCCCCATGCCACCAGATCGACATCCTGGTGGTTCGAATTCGTAATAAATTCGATCGAATCTTTCACCACCAGTGGCAGGTTTTGGCCATTTGGATCGATGGTGACTTCAACAAAAATGTACAGACTATCAAAGGGTGCAATCTCCAGGTCCTTAACTTCATTGGCCGAAACACCATTAATGTTCAGCCTGAAATTGGAGGTTGTGCCTTTGGCCAGTTTAATTGATGAAATCAGGACTTTCTGACGGTATGGATTATAAATTTTTAAATGCTGGGTGGTTGATCCAATGGTGGTAAAAACCGTGTCAAAGCGTACCGTATCAACCGAAAAGCGTAGTTTGACATCCGGAGAAGACAGGTATTTGTCATCTTCGCACGAATACAAATAGCCAAGCGACAACAATAGAATTGATATGTAGATTAATTTCTTCAATACGATTGGTTTCTGAACAAAACGATTTTTCCAACTCGATATTATCCCAAAAATAAGAAATGATTTTCACATTTTTTAACATTCATGTTTTAAAGTACCATTTTAACCGCCTGGCGCAGCAAAAATGGCAGTAAAAGAAAGCAAAAACTTACCAATTGTTCGCTATCCTGTTTTTATACAAACAAATAGACCAATTAAAAACTACATCGGCAACATTAATAAATTACTATCTTTTGGCCCTGAACGATGTTCGGAAAAGGCTAAAAGAAACATTCAGAATTGGAATTTTTAACAGAAGGGTACCTGTTTCAAAAACAAATTTCGGGAAGATGCGCCTGCCTGCACCGGACTTAAACTTGTTTCTTAACTTTACAATAGAATCTTATTAGATATGAGACAGATCATTTCCATATTTTCTTTGCTGACATTCTTTTTTGTGATCATTTCGGCCAAAAATCGTCCAGATTTTTTACACGATTCCGGCGACCACTGGGTTGACAGCCTGATGAACAAGCTTACTATTGATCAAAAGATTGGCCAGTTGTTCATGGTTCAGGCTTATTCAGAAAAATCCGACAAGCAAATGGAAGAATTGATTAAGTCAATCAATGAATATGAAGTGGGTGGCATCATTTTTATGCAGGGCGGACCGGTTTCCCAGGCAAAACTGTACAACAAACTCCAGAAAATCTCGCATGTACCGCTTCTCATTGCGATGGATGCTGAAACCGGATTGGGCTTCAGGCTCGACTCAACACTGAGTTACCCCGACCAGCAGGCGTTGGGTGCCGTTCAAAACGATACGCTGATTTACCAGATGGGCTACGAAATTGGCGAACAATGCAGGCTCCTGGGAATTCAGATGAATATGGCGCCAGTTTGCGACATCAATGTAAATCCCGACAATCCGGTCATCAATTTCCGGTCGTTTGGCGAGAACAAGTTTCAGGTTGCCCGAAAGTCATGGCTTTACGCCAAGGGGATGCAGGACGCAGGTATTTTGGCCACCGCCAAACATTTTCCCGGGCACGGCGATACGCAAACCGATTCTCACCGCGCTTTGCCTGTGATCAGACAAACTAAAAGTGAACTGGATTCAACCGAACTTTTCCCTTTTTCATACCTCATCGGCAAAGGCATTGGCGCTGTTATGACCGGGCACCTTCAGGTTCCGGCGTTGGAACCGAACCATTTACTTCCGGCCTCCCTTTCGCCGCGCATCATTGGTAAAAAACTCATCAAAGAAATGGGTTTCCGGGGGCTCATTATTACCGACGCCATGAATATGAAAGGGGTCAGCAACCTATACTCTTCCGCCGAATCTTCAGTAAAAGCACTGAAGGCCGGAAATGACATGATCGAAATTGTACCGCGCCTCAACCAGGCAATTGCTGCCGTTAAAAAAGCAGTGGCCAGTGGCAAATTATCGGCGAATGAAATCGACGAAAAATGCCGTAAAATATTGACCGTCAAGAAATGGATGAACCTCGACCGGCAAAAGCTGATCGGAACAAAAGACCTTTTTCAGAAATTGAACGACAACAAGTACCGCCTGACCAAGCGTTTGCTCGAAGAACAATCGCTGACGGTATTAATAAACCGACACAACCTTGTTCCACTTCAGAACCTCGACACCTTGAAGGTTGCCAGCCTGACGATTGGTGCCGACCAGGTTTCACCGTTTCAGAAAATGCTGAACAATTATGCTGAAGTTGACCAGTTTTTTATCTCAAAAAGCCCGACCAAACCCGAAATCGACCACCTGCTTACCCAGTTAAACCCGTATAACCTATTGATTATCGGGATTCAGGGAATGAATTTGTACCCACACAAACAATTTGGGATTACCGATCAGCAAATCAGCCTGATCGGGAAACTGAAAAGCCATAAAACAATCACCTGTTTCTTCGGAAATCCTTACGCACTGTCGTATTTCCCATCCCTTTCAGAATCCGGAAGCCTGATTGTGGCATACCAGGATGCCCCTGATGTTCAGGAAATGGCGGCACAATTGATTTTTGGTGCCACCAGCGCCAGCGGAAAACTGCCGGTCACCGTTAAAAATATGTTTCCGGCAAACTCCGGAATAGCCGTCAAATCTATCGGAAGGTTAAAATATACGCTTCCTGAAGAAGTTGGCATCAGCTCCAATTTTCTGAAATCGAAACTGGATTCGCTTGCCGATTTGGCCATTTCGAAAAAAGCATTTCCGGGATGCCAGGTTTTGGTGGCCAAAGACGGCAAAGTTATTTTCCAGGGCTGCTACGGGGGGCTAACCTACGACAAGGGACAACCTGTGCAGCCCGAAACCCTGTACGATTTGGCATCGGTTACCAAAATTTCGGCGCCCCTTCCGGCAATTATGAAACTTTACGACGAAAAGAAAATCAATCTGGATGCTACTTATGCAACATATTTCACGGAATTCAAAAACACGAACAAAGCAGAGATGACTGTCCGCGACGTCCTGACACATCAGGCCCGGCTTCAAGGCAGCCTGCCTTTGTGGCTCGAACGCGGAAGTTCAGTCAAACTTAGGAAAGGGGCGTTTCAGCATCAGCCGTCAGAAAAATACCAGGTACGGATTTCTTCGGGAATGTATGAGCGAAATGATTTTAAAGATCAGGTTATCAGCGATATAATTGAATCGCCTTTGCGCCCAAAAAAGGAATTTTATTACTCCGACCTGGGGTTTGCACTTTTTCCGTTTGTGATCGAACGGCTCACCGGGCAACCGTTTCAGGAATATTTAAACCGTGAATTTTACAAACCGCTCGGGGCCGGCACTACCGGTTTTAAACCTTACGAACGGTTTCCCATCGGGCAAATTGCGCCGACCGAAAATGACGAGTATTTCAGGAAAGAACTTTTACAGGGATTTGTTCACGACGAAACGGCTGCCTTGCTTGGCGGGGTGTCGGGCAATGCAGGCTTGTTCAGCTCAGCCAATGATTTGGCCAAAGTGATGCAAATGTATCTGCAATCGGGATTTTACGGCGGCAAGCAGTACATTTCTGCAGCAACAGTCGGCGAGTTTACAAAAGTTCAGTTTCCTGAAAGTGCAAATCGCCGTGCACTCGGTTTCGACAAACCAACTCCGGGAATTCAAGGCCAGAAGAACAAATTTCCGGCGGCAGATGCAAGCCCAAACAGTTTTGGTCATTCCGGCTTTACCGGCACGTTCGTTTGGGCCGACCCACAAAACCAGTTGCTGTTTATCTTTCTCTCGAACCGGATTTACCCAACACGAAAAAATTCAGAAATTTACAACCTGAATACCCGGACCGAAATGCAACAGGCCGTTTACGAAGCCATCCGAAAAGGGTTGAATTAACTCTTAAAAAAAGTTAAATGTTTGATTTAATTTTCATCGAATTGCAATCGTTTTGTAATCGAAATTGCTTGTCAAACAAGCAGAAGCACAAAATTTTTTAACTGTTAAATAATTTTCTGGCAAATTTCAGGCAAAAACCTGTCGCAAAAACATGAGTGTTGCCTCATTGTTATTTCTATATTAATTCTAACTTTAAAGGGAAATTACAATGAAAAAGAGTGTATAACCATAAAAATTTAGATGTCATGGAAAGAAAAATCACTTTTAACGAACTTCGTCACATCAAAGACAGCTTGCCTGCCGGTTCAATCCATCAAATTGCGCAGGAATTTGGATTGGAAGTTGAAACCGTCAGGAATTATTTTGGAGGCGCAAACTACGAAAGAGGAAAATCGGTTGGACTGCATATTGAACCGGGCCCCGATGGCGGTGTTGTTCTGCTTGATGATTCAACCATCCTGGAAAGAGCCCAGCAACTAATTACCAGTCACATGAATTAAAAAATTCTTATTATTATTTCAATAGGCTGCCTTATCTTCATAGGGCAGTTTTTTTTTGCCCAATTGTCCCAAAACCAGCTAT
>JBBIHV010000076.1:0-1580 GCA_037446835.1 Sunxiuqinia sp.
ACTGTTTTAATATCTGGCTTTTCATCACTAATTAACAGGTTCACAGCTAAACTGTGTCGGGCGCAATGCCAGGTTATATGTTTGGTAATCCCGGCTTTTTTTACCAGATTATCAATTGTTTTAGTTGCCCACTTCCTGCCAGGCAAATCAAAAACTAACTTTTCAGCAGTTCCGGGTTCACCAATTAGTTTTAAAGCGGTTTTGTTGAGGTCAATAATTACAGGTTTCCCGGTTTTCTGTTGGTCAATTCTTAGCCGTGCTGATGAAAAGTCGATATTTGAGTATTTCAGAGCTTTAACATCAACAAACCTCAACCCGGTACAAAGACAGAATAAAAACGCTTTTTTTGTTTTAGGGTGTTTTGTTTCAGTCTTAGCAATCAGTTGTATTTCATCGTTTGTCAGTATTTGTTTTCTCAGCCCGGTAGGTTTTTTACAGGTCAGTTCCATGTCACCCGGTTCTTTTTTCTGTGCCGGACTTTTGGATATAATGTTTCTGGCTACTGCATGGTTGAGTATCTTTTTAAACCGGCTATAATATGAATTTGCACCCTCTCCGGTATGGTTATCTTGTAAGAAGTCGATAAAATGTACAACCATCAGCCTATCAATTTGGCTTATTTTAAAAGTTTCAGGTTTAATGCCGGGGTAATCATCTTTGATAAATTGCCTGAAATCTTCAATAGCACCATTTATCATGGCTTTATCTTTTTTTGTGTAATTGTCGAGATAGTTTTGGGCAAACTCAAAGAATAAAACTTTCTGTTTTGTGGGTGGAATGTAGTCAAAGGCAAGGTTGTTTAATTCATTTTCCCGGTCAGTTCGAATCCGGTTAGCCAGTTCATAGTTTGTCCGGTTTTGTTCTTTGTCAATAGGAGTCCGGGCTTTGGGGTTAATGTACAATTTCAGAAATTCATAAGAACGCTGTCCATCCCGGTAAATATCAAGGTACAAACTAATGTTTCCATTGGCTAATTCTTTCTCCCGAAGTACAACATTATTCTTTTTTGTGCCTTTTCTGACCTTTTTTTGAGTTTGTACATTCATATTTACTGTTGTTATGTTGTTGGTTTCAAATATAATAACAAAAGTAATACGAGTAACAAACGAGTAACAAAAAGTAACAAAAAAAGAGTATAATAAAAGAAAATTAGCACTATCGATATTTTATAAATATCAATTAATCAGCACATTTAACTTGTTCTTGTTTTCTGTTTTTCATGTGGTAATTACCTTGACAGGGTAGGGGTCACTGGTTCGAATCCAGTACAGCCCACATTTGGATACAGAATCAAATAAGTAAAAAAGACGGCATTTCCCCTTTGAAAATTCTTGAAAGAACCGAAAATTTTAACTAAACGGAAAGTACCAAGAAAAATTGACCTCCGTAGTTTCATGTTTTCTTCCGGTATCCCATCCACCAAATAAAAAATCCGCTGATTAAAACAACCAGGATGCAAATTCCGGCAAGCGGTACATAAAGGATGTAAAACATTCCCAGAATCGGCTCAAAGATGCGTCCGGTATGCACTTCAAGCGATAGGTTCCACAACGAAACCGGGCTTTTGCTGATGATTTCAG
>JBBIHV010000076.1:1680-16049 GCA_037446835.1 Sunxiuqinia sp.
CCTTCTCCTCTCTTTTCCAGCACATTGCAGCCCATGATGCTTACCGGAGGCTCGCCGGGCATGCGGTACATCGGCTTTTGAAAATTTTTATCGGTAAAAAAGATTCCGTCGGAAGTCGAGAATATGAAAAGATGTTTCTGTTCGTCGTATAAAACGCGGCGAAGCTTGTCGTACCAAGGATTCGGTGAGCTTAAAATGGTCCCGGGAACAGGCGATACTACTGAATTGACAATTGGGATCAGAAAAGGCGGGCGCAAAAACATGCCGGTTATGGAAACAATAATTAAGAATGGGATGAAAATCCATCCCAGCCGGTTGTGCCATTGGAGATTGGCATTTCGTGCAACGACCAGTTTGCCGTTTTCTTTCTGCTTTTTTTTCCGGTGCTTCAACCATTTTGGAAAAATAAAGTGCATCAGGCCGGTGAGCGAAACAATCAGTATAGCCAGTCCAAACAAATCGACGACCAGTTTGCCAATTGGGCCCCAAATTTCGCCACTGTGCAGCAACCACAGGGTTTTGAACAGGCTTACCTTACCGTCGTAGCCTTCCGGGGCCGGAATTTCGATGGGCATGAAAACTTTTCCATCGTCGGTTTTCAGCAAAAAGGAGCGGGTTTCGACCAGCATTTCGTTTTGCTTCATAATCAGATCGGTGATGCGTTCTTCGGAAACCGGAAGTTGAACTTTTTGCCATTTTTTTTCCTGGAACGAATACCGGTACAAGCCGAAATAGGTTCCGGCAAAGAGTTTTCCATCCGGGGTTTTTAGCAATTTTGATATTTTCCGGTTATCGACTCCGGAAGGGAACCCGGCATTCCAATCGTGAAAAGTGCGAAAATGATCGGTGCTGAGCCAGATGCCGACGTTGCCGTAAACCAGCGCTGAGTCGCCGCCAAGTTGGCAAACCGATTTTACGGCGGCAATGTTCCAGTTGTGGTAATTGTAATCGTCGGGCAAAAACGATCGGCTGACGTCAATGGCCGAAATCAGGCTCCGGTGGTTCATCAATATTCCGGAGGTGGTGAACAGAATGACAAACAGGGTAATTACGATTCCTGGCCATTTGTGGAACTTCCGGAGTTTTCTGAGTATTTTATTTTTGGTCATTGAGCAAAAATGAGAATGCGGCAAATCTAAAAAATCCATGCTGCGAAAATTGTAACAAACGGTACAAACTGCCCCAATATTGGATAAAATTGTCTTTTATTCATTTCAGCCAATTCATTTTCCTGATCGTTCAGAAGGTGGTAAAAACCGGAATCGCCTATCCAATTTTTCCTATTTTTGTCTGACCATAAAAAATGCAGCAATTATGAAAGTTTTCAAGTTTGGGGGGGCTTCGGTCAGTTCATCCGAAGCGGTGCGAAATTCAGTAAATATCCTGAAAATGTTTCCCGGAAACACGGTTTTGGTGATTTCGGCAATGGGAAAAACGACCAACTCGCTCGAAGTTGTGGCCCGGCGGTATTTTAACCAGGATCCGGAAGTGTGGGGTGCCTTTCAGGAAGTGAAGGATTACCACTACAAAATTATTGCTGAACTTTGGGGCGAACCGGCAGAACTTCAGGAGGTTGAAAAATTGTTTGGTTTAATCAGCGCCCGCATCAAAGTCGAGCCGTCGTTGAATTTCGATTACGAATACGACCAGATTGTTGCTTTTGGCGAACTGCTTTCGACTCAGATCATCAGTTTGTATTTCAATAAAATAGGATTGAAAAACCAATGGGTTGATGCCCGGAACTGCCTGAAAACCGACGATCAATACCGCGAATCGAACCTGAACTGGGAATTGTCGGCGCGCCTGGCAAAACGTATTTTTACTTTCGAGGCCGACGATTTGTACATCACCCAGGGATTTATCGGCGGAACGCTGACCAACCATACCACCACCTTTGGGCGCGAAGGTTCGGATTACACGGCAGCCATCCTGGCCAACCTGCTCGATGCCGAAGCGGTGAGTATCTGGAAAAATGTCCCGGGAATTATGAACGCCGACCCTGATTTTTTTGGCGATACCCAAAAACTCGATGAACTTTCGTACAAAGAAGCCATTGAACTGTCGTATTCGGGTGCAAAAGTGATCCACCCAAAAACCATCAAGCCGCTGCAAAACAAAAATATCCCCTTGTTGGTCAAGTCGTTCCTTGAACCTGAAAAACCGGGGACCATTATTCATTCCCTTGAACATTCACTCGAACTGATCCCGGTAATTATCGTGAAAAAGAACATGGCGCTGATTACCCTGTCGCCAAACGACTTTTCGTTCATCAGCATCAACAGTGTTTCCGAAGTTTTCAGCCTGTTCGCGAAATACCGCCTGAGGGTTGGGCTGATCCAGCAATCGGCCATCGACTTTTCGCTGGCCTTTGACGAACCTGAACAGGGGATTGAAGCCCTGATCGACCAATTGCACCAGAAATTTGAGGTGAAATACAACATCGGCCTCGATTTGGTAACCATCAGGTATTACACTCCGGAAGTGGTTGACCAGATTGCCGGTGGGCGAATGATTTTTGTTGAGCAGAAAAGCCGCCGCACTTGCCGGATGCTGTTGAAATGAGCAAAATGTGGTCAACTTAACCATCAAAATATCAGAGGAGTCCCTTTTCGTTGATTTTTGGCAAATAAAAAACCCGCCTGCATAAGCCCGACGGGTAAAACTATTAATCGTAAAATTTAAAACAGTTGTTTTGCCAAGGCTACAACTCAATGTTTTTTCCGTTATAAAAATCAAGGATTTTGGTCCTGAAAATGTATTCATATTTGGCCTGGAGCAAATCGCTCTGCGCTTTCGAGAGGTTGTTTTTGCTCTGGTTGTATTCAACCGAGTTGATCATGCCAACATTAAATTTTTCTTCGGTATATCGAAATGCTTCCTGCGATGAGACCACCGCTTTTTGGTTGGCTATATAACGTTTAAAAGCAGCCAACGCATTTGTATAAGCTTGCTCAATGTCCTTCCTGAGTAAATTTTTGGTGTTTTGCAACTGAAGTTCTGTGTTTTCAACCTGGATCTGGGCATTGCTGACTCCGGTTTTGGCCTGGAAGCGGTTGAAAATTGGGATATTCAGGCTAAACCCAAACCCATACCGTTGGTTGCTTTTAAACTGATCTTTGAAGTTCATTATGTTGGTTGATGGGTAGGAATAGGTATATTTGTTGTTATACATGTTGTAGTAGTTTCCTCCAAAACTAAGGGAAGGAAGCATATTGCCTTTTGCTACAAGCAACTGTTTACGAGCGCTTTCCAGGCGAAATTCAGCTCCTTTCACCGCCGGTTTTAGTTGAACTGCATTTTTAAAGACATCCATCGAATTGATGAGGCTCATGTTGGCCCCAATTTCAGGAAGTACCGGTTTTTCGATCGTAAAGCTTTCGGTTGACGGCAGCTCTAAAAGCTGGTAAAGAGCCAGGTAAGCCAACTGCACCCGGTTTTGGGCATCCACCACATCCAGTTCTTCGCGGGCAAACTGAGCTTCAATTTCGAGCAGGCTGCCTTTGGCCAGACTTCCGGCATCAACCAGTTTGTTGGTGCGGTCGATCTGAAGTTGTGTTATTTTCAGGAGTTGTTCGGCAACGCCTTCAAGTTCCTGCGCAAACAATATTTCGAGGTATGCCGCTGCAATGTTGAGCATAATGTCGTCCTTTGCTTTTTTCATGTCTTCCAGGCTTGCCCTTAAATCCATGTCGGCCATTTTTACCTGGTTCTTCAGGATAAATCCGTTCCAAAGCGTAACGTTCGTACTCAGGTTGCCTGAAGTAGAGTTGGAATTGATATCCAGATAGGTATTGTTTGAACCGAGAGTCCTTCCATAGTTCATGTTATTCTGTACTCCGGCATTCAGGTTGGGCAACCGGTTAAACTTTGCCTGGTTGAGCTGGTTGTTGTAATAATCTGAATTCAGGGCCTGCTCCTTGATCTGGATGTTGTTCTGGAGGGCATAGTCGATACATTTTTGCAACGACCAGGTTTCCTGTGCGTGGGCTCCTGTGAAAACAACAAGCAATAAAGCGCTGGCTATAATACTGTATATTCGTTTCATCCGTAAATATTTTAAAAAATTAGTTTCTTAATTTCCTGATGTTCAAGTCGAAAAGCAAACATTTGCAAAAGGTCAGGTTCTCAGGTCAAATTCTCGTTTTTTACTTTTGCCTTGAATTAAGCCTTTTTCTTTTCTTCTTCCTGAGCTTTCTTCGGGTCAATTTTTTCGCCTTTTACCTTATCTGCTTTGGTCAATCCCTTGGTAATTTCGATGTTGAGCCCGTCGGAGATTCCTGTTTTAACCATTCTCTTTTCGAATACCTGAGGAGTTGCTGTTTCAACTTCAACATACGAAGAGTCTTTTTCGAACTTCAGCATCCCTTCAGGAATAACCAAAACGCTGTCTTTCTTTTCGAGAACAATGCTGGCGTTGGCACTGTAGCCTGCGCGGATAAACTGGTTGTCCTTCAGAACAACGTTAGCCTTGATTTCGAACTGGATGGCGCCGTTTTCTTCTTTACCTTTCGGGGCAATGTATTCGAGAACGGCTCCGAATTTTTCTTTTTCGATGGCGCCAATTTCGAGTTCGATGTTCATGCCTTCCTTAATTTTTCCAACTTCGGTTTCGTCAACCTTGCCTTTAAAAATCATATCTTTCATGTCGGCCACCGTGGCGATAGTTGTTCCGTTGTTAAACGTGTTCGACTGGATGACCGAGTTTCCTTCTTTTATCGGGACATCGAGGACCATGCCGTTCACGGTCGAGCGGACAAGCGTATTAGTAGCAGTCTGTGCCCGTTTTGTTACACCGTTTTTAATTAATTCCAGATTATTTTCGGCAGCCGTCATTTCTTCTTTCGAAGATTCGTAGGTAACCTTGGCATTTTTGTATTCTTCATAAGAAATTACTTTCTGGTCGTAAAGTTTTTGCTGACGGTCGAAATCGTTCTTTGCATCATCGAGACTAAGTTTCGCGCGGTTCACCCGGTTTTCGGCATTGTTCAGGTTTACCATGTCGGGGATGATCTTGATTTTGGCAATAACCTGGTCTTTTTTAACGAAATCGCCGGCAACAATGTACAATTGGTCAATGATTCCTGAAACCTGCGGAACAATGTCGATTTCTTTACGTGGCACAACCGAGCCTGTGGCCACCGTTTTGCGAACCACGTTGCTTATAAACGGGTTTTTGGTTGCAAACAGTTCAGGCGCTTTTTCAGATTTGGTGTAGAGGAAAAAAAGCGTTCCCCCGAAAATCCCGACAAGGATTACAATTCCAAGGATTTTAAAAATTTTCTTCATGATTTTTGATTTTTATATGTTTCTGTTTCTGTTTTATTGTCATTTTAAAAGGTTCATTAGCAAATATTTACGAATGGACTATTGACCCTTTCCTGAATTCTATCCTTCGTCCCGTATTGCATCAATTGGCTTAATGCTCACTGCGCGTTTGGCCGGAATCAGCCCGGCAATAATTCCGGCGACAACCAAAACGGCCAGGGCCGATAGCGCCATCGTCAGGTTTACCTGCGGGTTTCGGAAGAACACTTTATCGCCCGCCGACTCCAAAATCTTGTTGAGGATTTCGAGAACGCCAACTCCAAGCGAGAGGCCGATGTAGCCGGCCATCACGGTCAGGAATACACTCTCGGCAACGATGTGCTTGATAACGGTTGCTGGCGTGGCCCCAATGGCGCGCTGGATGCCGATTTCCTGGGTTCGTTCTTTGATGATAACAAGCATGATGTTGCTCACCCCGATGACCCCTGCCAGCAACGTTCCGATACCGACAATCCAGGTCAGGACCTGAATGCCCAGGAACAAAGCGGAATACTTGATAAATTCTTTTTCGAGGTTGAACGATCCGATGGCCTGAAGGTCATCAGGAGCAATTTTATGCCGTTCTTTCAATAAACTTTTCAGCTTGTCTTCAAGGTCGCTTACTTTTGTCCCCTTTTTGGCGGTCACCGAGAAGAAATAAACGACATTGCCATAATTGTATGCCCTTTGCATGGTTGAAAAAGGAATGATAATGGTTTCTTCTTTTTTGCCTCCTCCAATGTTGATGCGGGTTTCGGCATGGATAACACCAACAACCTGAAAATAGACGCCGTTTATTTTTAAATACTGGCCAATCGGATCTTCATCTTTGGCAAACATCAGTTCCTGGACACGTTCGCCAATGTTGCAGACCTTTCGTTCCTGGATCATATCTATTTCATTGATTAATCGGCCTTTGATTGGTGTCCACCGATCAATTTTAAAATAATCGGGGTAGTCGCCATAAACATTAAACGCACCGGTCCGTTCGCCCCGGATGGTATTGTTGCCACTTTGCTGATTTCCGAACAAACGTGGCGAGAGGTATTCAACCTCTTTCACGTTGTCGCGGATGTATTGTATGTCGTTGGTGTCGTAGTGCCAGTTGCGTCCGCGCTGAAATCCGGCAAAGGGCACACTGGTCCGTTCGGTCCAAAAAAATGCCGAGTTGGTTGCAAAAGCCTTAACTCCGTCCATCACCCCATTTTCGAGTGCTTTTCCTGCACCCGACATAACGATTAGCATGAAGATTCCCCAGAAAACGCCAAAGGCAGTCATAAAGCTACGAAGCCTGTTTTTTTTCAGGGCGCTAATGATTTCGCTCCAAAGATCGAGGTCAAACATACTGAAGCCTCCCTTCTGCCCCTCTAAACCAGGGGTGATAAAAATGTTCGCTGTTCTGTATATTTTTCATATCAAGTTTCGAATTATCGGTAAATCGTATTCCAAGTTTTCTTATTCGTCGCGGAGCGCGACAATCGGTTTTATGCTGGCGGCCCGTTTGGCGGGGATGTATCCGGCAAAAGCTCCTGCAACAATTAACAACAAGGTTGCCGAAATGGCAATGTTAATGTCAACGGTTGGGTTCATAAATATGGTTTCTCCCTGCTGGCCTGGACTTGCCCCTGCCGATTGTACCATAAAATAGTTGATTAATTCCATCAGCCCGGTTCCCAAAACCAACCCGATGTAGCCGGCAACAGTTGTAATCATGATCGATTCGAGCATAATCAGGCCGATTACGGACGACGGACTGGCGCCGATGGCTTTGCGGATGCCAATTTCTTTGGTCCGTTCTTTAACCACAATCAACATGATGTTGCTCACGCCCACGATCCCGGCAATCAGGGTCCCAATCCCGATAATCCAGATGAATATTTTAATGGCCTGAAAAATTTTCATGGTCTGAATGTAGGCTTCCAGCTTATTGAACAAGCCGATTGCGCCCTCGTCCTTGGGGTCAAATTTGTGTTCCCGGCCCAGCACATTCCTGATTTGTTCTTCGATGGCCTGGCTTTCTTCAAGGGTCGAGGCGTTTATCGTCAGGGCCAGATTGTGAAGGCGGTTCGAGCCATTGAAAATCATTTGGGCTGTTGTAAGCGGCATGTAGGCATTCCGGTTTTGGGTTGATCCGGGTTCAGAACAAATGCCGACCACTTTAAAGGGCACCTGGTTGATGTTCACATATTCGCCAATGGCTGTTGTGTCTTTAAAAAGCGCTGTTTTTATATCTTTCCCAATGACAACAACTTTGCGGTTTTGGATAAGGTCGATCTGATTAATAAACCGTCCATCGTTCAGGGTCAGGTTTTCAACCTGCATCAATTCTGGCTGACAGGTAATGGTTGTGTATTCGCCCGATTCTTTTCCGTAAGAGTATCGGGTATTCCCCATAAAATAACGGCCTGAAGTAATGCCAACCCCGGAAACTTTTTTTATCAATTCCTGGTCTTCGTTGTGAAACTGAATCTGTCTTCCGGTTTTCATCCCTTCGTAAGGAATGGTGGTTTCTCCAGTCCAAATCCACATGGCATTAACGGCATCGTTCATAAAATTAGAGGCAACACCGTTACTCAGGCCATTTCCCGAACCCAGCAGGATCATCAGCATGAAAATCCCCCAGGCCACAGAGAACCCGGTGAGAAATGTCCGCATCTTATTTTTTTTGATTGTGGCAAAAATTTCCTGCCATATATCTATATCAAACATGGTTTTCGGGAATTAAGCGGTTTCCAGTTCTTTCCTGTAATTTTTCTGGAACTGTTTCAGTTCCCCGTTGCGGATGGTTTCGTGGATGAGTCCGTCCTTCAGCCTGATAATCTGGTTGGTCATGGCTGCAATATCGTGTTCATGGGTTACGATTATTACTGTTATTCCTGAAGCATTGACATCCTTCAGGATTTCCATGACTTCGTACGAAGTGGTAGTGTCGAGCGCCCCGGTTGGTTCGTCGGCCAAGATGATTTTAGGTTGGGAAATTAGCGCCCGGGCAATGGCCACGCGTTGTTTTTGCCCGCCCGACATTTCGTTTGGCATGTGGTTGGCCCATTCTTTCAGGCCCAGTTTTTCGAGGTATTCCATGGCAATCAGGTTTCGTTTTTTCCGCGGGATGCCCTTGTAATAAAGCGGGAGGGCAACGTTCTCCACGGCATTTTTAAACGAAATCAGGTTGAACGACTGAAAAACAAAACCGACCATATCGTTTCGGTATTTGGCGGCTTTTTTCTCGCTCATGTTGGCAATCAGGTTCCCGTCGAGGTAGTAGGTCCCATTGTCGTAGTTGTCGAGCATCCCCAAAATGTTCAGTAGAGTTGATTTTCCGGAACCGGATGAACCCATGATCGAAACGAAGTCCCCCTGTTCAATTTGAAGGTCAATGCCCTTCAGAACATGGAGACTGTTGTTTCCCATTGCATAGGATTTGTGAAGGTTGTTTAATCTAATCATGGCTGTGTTTTCTGTTTGTTTTCGATTCAAATTTCGTCATTCACCGTTGTGTAATTCAATTTTTTTCGATGAATGGCTGATTTTATCCTGTAAAACGGTTAAAATGTATGTTTTTTTCGTTTTGAATGGTAATCAGTTGCCGGCAAAAGAGCTTTTGTGCCATCCTGTTTTCTGTTTATGAAATTCCTGCGCACCAGCATAGGACGGATTGATTTCTGATTCGTTACAAGAATTTGCATTTATTGGCAAAAAAAAGCCCGGCACTTTCTATTTATGAAATGGAAAGTATCGGGCAATATCGTTCTTTACCGGTCCTTCTTGATTTTGAACCCGCGAAAACAAACGTTTCCTAAAAGGGTTGCTGCGCCTACAAGTTCAGGTTTATTCCGGCAAAAAAAGTTGTTCCGGGCATGGGGTAATACCTGTTTTCTTCGTATTTCTGGTTCAGGAGATTGTTGGCGCTAACAAATACTTCAGCATTTTTGAACAACCGTCGGCTTATTTTTGCATCGACCAGGGTGAAACTTTGAAGTGAAGCGGCCGGTGAAGGATCGGTATCGAGGTTAATAATTTGCTGCAAGCTAAGCATGAAAGCCGTTTTGTTCAGGCGGTAGCGCGAACTGATAAACAATTGATGTTCGGGTGTGGCGTAAACAGGTGATTTCATGTTGATATAACTGTATGCCGCATGAACGTTCAGGTTCGCATTCGGATTGGCATCGGCCGAGAATTCCAGCCCTTTGTTCAAAATTGCCCCTGCATTTTGAAGGCCTTTCATCGGAACGGTGATGATCAGGTTGTTGCCTTTCAGGAAAAATGCGGTGAGTTCGAGGTTTAATTTTCGGTGGCAAAAAGATTTCAGGATGCCGGTTTCGTAACTGAAAACCGTTTCGGGCTGAAGCTTTGGGTTTGGGCCCCACAAAAACAATTCGCGGATGGTCGGGCTGCGGAACCCCTTTGAAAAAGATGCTTTCCAGGTCGTGTTTTCGTTTGCGGCAAAGGCAAAACCTGCCGAGGGGATCCAAATATTTCCGTAAACCCGATTGTGCTGAAGCCGCAACCCGCCATTCAGGGTCAGTTTTTTGGCCAAAGTTTGCTGCATAAAACCGTAATAACCAAGCTCATAAACCGAAGTATCGGCAAATACAATTCCTTTTCCGGCCATCGCTTTCATGTTTTCGGCCAGGCCCCCGTAGTTCACATAGTCGAGGCCAACGGTGATCATATTCCCGCGGAAAAGGTTCAGCGATTCGAGCAGGTTGAGGCCGTAATCGTGGTCGGTTGAATGAAAACCATCGGTAATGTTGTGTTCGCCGAAATTGTAAAAAAGCTTGGCCGTTCCTGAAGCTTTTTCAAAATTGTTATCTGCTGAAAAAGAGCCGTATCCACGGGTAATGTCGATGGTTTGCCCTTTTGTTGCCCGAAGTGTATCGGGGCCAGGGTCTGACGATTTGAAGGCGGCCAGGCTGAAATCGGCACTGAATTTCAGGTGATCGTTCATATCGTACCCGGCTTTGGCATATCCGTTGGTAATATTAAATCCTGAATTCGGACGATGACCGTCGGTTTGGTCGTGGTTTCCGGAGACAAAAAGGCTGAGTTTATCTTTTTTGTAACCTCCTGAAGCCATGTATTTTTGCGTGTTGAACGAACCAAACATCAGGCGGGCATTGCCATGAAAACCGTTCTGGTCCTGCTTTTTGGTGATCAGGTTAATGACTCCGCCCATGGCATTCGAGCCATAAAGTACCGATCCCGGCCCCCGGATCACTTCCACCCGCTCAATATCGGAGGCCACATACGAATCGGCCAGCGGATGGCCCATAATTCCCATGAACTGGGGATGGCCGTCGATCAGGATTAAAACGCCGGTGGTCGGGTTTTCGCCAATGCCACGGATGGTAATTTGCCCGGCAGAACCGTCGGAAACACCAAATCCGGTTACCCCGCGTTCGGTCACAAATAAGCCCGGGACCCGTCCGCTCAAGATTGGTAAAACCGACGATTCGCTGCTTTCATTAATTTGTGCACCGGTAACCACCGATACCGACATGGGCACCTGGTTGCGGTTGATTTTCACCGGAGTCCCGGTTACCACTACTTCACCGATCCGGAGTGTATCTTTTGCCAAATCCTGGGCGTTGAGCGTTTTTGTGAGTCCGGAAAAGATGAGCAGGAACAAGCAGAGTTTTAATTGCGTTTTTTTCATTTCAGCGGTTTGTGTTTTAATCGTGTTACTAATTATTTAATTCGTGTTACTATCAGGACAAAAAAATTATTCGGTTTTACTCATGATCAACTTTCCATGTTGAATTCCCTTGATACTTATCAGCTTGTCCGACAATTCGGTAAGCCGGCGGGAGGCTCCTTTTACGGCAATGATTTCCATGCAATTTTGTTCGCTCAGGTTAAATTGCTGAATCCCAAGCACCACGTCGCGGTACTGAAATTGAAGTTCAGATGAAAAAGTCCGTATTTCAGGTTTTTGGCAATTGTAAACCAACACCACGGCGCCGGCTACCAGGTTGTCGCATTTCCATTTCTGCTCAACCAGGTTTTTCTCAATCAGGTAGCGGATCGCCTGCGACCTGTTCGAAAAATTATTTTCGGTTACATACTGGTCGAGCGCCGTGAGCAGCTCTTCTTCCAGCGAAACGCCAAAGCGGGAAACGGCCATGATGTTACTTTTTCTGATGTTCGTGTTATTGTGGGCCGAAGATAATGGATTGTGTGAATTTTGCAAAACCGGGCCGAAATGCCGCACCTGCCGATTTCTATCTAACCATTGAAGGCCAGGTATTTAGTAGAATTTCAGGAAAATAACAAAGCATAAAACCAAACTTTTATTCTTCCGGAAGTGTTTATAAACAAAACAAAAATATGCACCCTGTTCTGGAAGAAAATATCCAAAAAATTGGCAAGCCATATTCCGACCTGAAGTTTTTACTCGAATGCTTATCTGAAGTTTTGGAGGAAAACAATGAAAAGAGCCTCATCGCCTACATTCCCTGGATCAATGCACGGGTTTCGTATCCTCAATTGCAACAGGAACAAAAAACCATTCACCTGTATTCCATCTGCTTTCAGTTGCTGAATTTATGCGAAGTGAACTGGGCCGTTCAAAGCCGGCGAAACAATCAACAGCAGCAGGGCGCAGCCAGTGTAAACGGCAGTTGGGCAAACACGTTTTCAGAACTAAAAAAATCAGGAATTTCTCCGGAAAAAATTGTTGGCGCGCTTTCACAAATTGAGGTTGAACCGGTGCTCACCGCCCATCCGACCGAAGCCAAACGAACGGTCGTGCTGAAATATTACCGCGAACTTTACCTGCAACTGGTTATGCTCGAAAATTCGATGTACACCATTCTGGAACGGTCGCAAATCCGGACCGAAATAAAAGAAATTCTCACCCGGCTGTGGTTTATCGACGATATTTATCTTGAAAAACCGCATGTGGAAACCGAACTCGAAAACGTTTTGCACTACCTCACCAAGGTTTTTCCCGACGTGTTCGAATTGCATGACAAAACCTTAATTCAGGCCTGGACCGAGGCTGGATTTTCGCCACACGCTCTCGAAAACTACCGTACTTTACCCAAGATCAGCCTGGGTTCGTGGGTTGGCGGCGATCGCGACGGACATCCGCTGGTTACTCCCGAAATTACCAGTTTTACGCTTCGGCGGATGCGAACCGAAGCGCTCAAGCTGATTGCCCATCACTTCAACTCGCTGGCCGACAACCTGAGCATTTACGCACCAGAGAGCAGTTTATCCGAAGAATTTCGGCAAACAAAATCGGAGCTCGAACTCAGCATCCCCGGAATTGCCGGACTCCAGCATTTTCAGGCTGCATCGCGCGAGCCGTTCAGGCAATACGTGTTCCTGCTGACCGAAAAACTCCTTCATGCACAGAACCATTCCGGAGAAGCGCTTCCGGCATCAGACAAAGGACACTACACCAATTCAGATCAGTTAATTCAGGATCTTGAAATTCTGTTTCGCGAACTTTCCGCCTGGGGAGCGCCCACCCTGGCGTTGAACGAAGTGAATAAAACGCTCCGGTTTGTGCGGAATTTTGGATTTCATCTGGCTCACCTCGACGTCAGGCAAAACAGCGAATTTTACCAAAAGGCTTTCCTGGGTCTCCTCGAAGATGTGGATAAGTCGAAATGTGGATTAAATTCAGAAGTCTCGGCTGACAAAGTCTTTTTGCTCGACGAACTTAACATGTACCGTCCTTTTACTTATACCTACTCCGGAAATGTTTCCGAAACAGGCAATGCGCTTGGGTACCTTGGAGTTTTGTCGTCGCACATCCGGAAATACGGAACAAACGCGCTCGGATCGCTCATTGTAAGCATGACCCGAAAAGTGGACGATCTGTTCACGGTTTATTTGCTGGCACGCGAATCGGGTTTGTACGAAAAAACCCCATCCGGGCCAGCCTGCCTGATACCGGTTGTTCCTTTGTTCGAAACCATTGAAGATTTGCACCGCGCGCCGGAAATTATGGATGAATTTCTGGCCCACCCGGTTACACAAAACACGCTGCGGCTTCAGATGAACCGCAAAGGATATGCGCGCCCGCTGGCCGAAATCATGATCGGGTACAGCGACAGCAACAAAGACGGCGGAATTTTGTCGAGCCTCTGGCATTTGTATGAAGCGCAATACGAACTGGCGAAAATCGGACGAAAACACGGGGTCGATATTCGTTTCTTTCACGGCAAAGGCGGGAGCATCAGTCGTGGCGCCGGCCCCATTCACTGGTTTTTGAAAAGCCTTCCGCCCGATTCACTTTCCGGCAAACTCCGGCTCACCGAACAGGGCGAAACCATCGAACGGAAATATGCCAACAAGGTAAACGCGGCCTACAACCTGGAATTGTTGACATCCGGAACCCTCCGGAATACCCTGCTGAATACGCACATGTACAATTCGGAACTGTTTGAGCTCGTTGGATTTATGGCGCACGAAAGTTTTAACGCATACAATGCCCTGACAAGGCATCCGAGTTTTATCCGGTTTTTTGAACAGGCAACCCCCATCGACGTAATCGAAACCAGCAAAATCGGTTCCCGTCCGTCCCGACGGACCAACCAACGGACATTGTCTGATTTAAGGGCCATTCCGTGGGTTTTCAGCTGGTCGCAAAGCCGGATGAACATAACCAACTGGTATGGCGTGGGCAGCACCCTGAAACTCCTGAAGGAACAATATCCTGAAAAATATGATTTACTGCGGCAACAGCTGATTTCCGATCCGTATGTGCGCTACATCCTGACCAATGTGGATTCGGGCCTGGCAGCCACCGATCCTGAAATCATTGAACAATACGCCTCGCTGGTGGAGGAAGAACAGATTCGGAAAGACATTCTTCCGCTTATCCTGAACGAATACTTCCTGACGAAAAACCTGCTGGCCGAACTGTTGGTGAAACCGTTCGGGGAGCGAAGGGTAAATCATTATTATTCAACGCGTCTCCGGGCCGTTGCACTCGATCTGATGCATCAGGTTCAGGTCAATGCGCTACGCAGGTGGCGCAGCGAAAAAGAATCTGTAAATCCGGAAATTTCCGACCAGCAAAATATTGTGCTGCTCAAAACGATTAACGCAGT
>JBBIHV010000076.1:16149-17221 GCA_037446835.1 Sunxiuqinia sp.
TTCGACCATGCAAAAAATAATCAGTCAATATTTCGACGAGTTCACAACCATGTCGGAAGCCGCGCACTACGCGGTACTCGAAATTGCCCAGAACGAAGGCATTGAAATGAGCAGCATCATTGTGGCAACCTCGCTCTGCTTCGACGAACTAAACCACGACCCGGGTAAAATGAACCTTCCTTCGCATTCAGGAACTTTTATCATGGGCGGTTTGGCCGGATATCCATTTGTGGGCGAAATTGGTCTGAATGCCTTTTCCGACCATATTCCCGATGGCGGCGCGGCTCTGTTGATTTTCGGCTCGCACATCGGCATTTCGCGTACCGGCGAAGTGGGCAAGATCAGGCGGGTTGGCCAGCAACGCCACACCAACACCTGCGGCGCCATGATGATGGTTCAGCAACACGTGCTTTCAACGGCCATCCATCAAATCGATCCGGCTGATTATTCCGAATTTCAGCCCGAATTTCTGGCCCTTCGCCTGTTGCCCATGGCCGAAGAGATTAAAAATGCCGAGGTCCCAATCCTGAAAACAACGGATCTGGTTTACTATGAAATTGAAAAGGAAATTCTGGCGCTCATCCGGAACCACCCGACTTTTTTGAAAAAATATCCGGTTTACATTTTGGGCGGAATTGTGATCAACACGGATGAGACTTTGCCTAATTATTTCTCGCAGAAAGTGTTCCAAAAGGTGGCCTGAGCTATATTTTTTTCATCGTATAAACCGCATCAATTTCCAAATCACCTATCTTTGAAAAAAAGTCAAAAATGGAACTCAATCAGGATATCCGATGGATTCAGCGATTTAATAACTTTCAGAAAGCATTGGCAAAACTCAACCAATTTTGTTCGGTTGAAAAACTGAATGAAATGGAAGAGCAAGGGTTGATTAAAGCGTTTGAATACACCTACGAACTGGCCTGGAAAACCTTGCAGGACCTGCTTCATGAAAGAGGCTACGACCAGGTAATCGGACCAAAACCGGTGATCGATCAAAGTTTCCAAAATGGATATATTTTAAATGGGAAAGCATGGGTCAAAATGCATAAAAGCCGAAACCTCACCAGCC
>JBBIHV010000077.1:0-6822 GCA_037446835.1 Sunxiuqinia sp.
TTTTTTCCCGGTTTTCTCTGATAGCAAAAACTTTTCATACGACTTTAACCATACCACCGAAACAGATTTCAGTTTGACATTTTCGCCCTTAAAGCGTTCGATTCCTTTCAGTACGTTGTCATAATAAAGCCGGGTTCCTTCCCTTCCTTCTTTTGAAAGGTCATTGATTTTAGTTTTAAAAGCTGCATTGATTGTGTCACCGGCCCCGGCTTTCATTCGGTTGTTCATCAATTCAAAACTGAAGTCTCCAGAGTCCGAAAGTTCCCGGACGTGTTTTTTCACCAACTCAAAAGAACTTTGCAAATCTTTCCTGAGTTCAATGTCCTCTTTTTTTCGACTTGTGTTTAGATTGTTCCAAATTTCTTCGGTTACCATGTAACCCGGTGTAAATTCCCAGATTTTACGCTGATAAATCACTCTGATACGTATTTTGTACAAACATCTATCATATTTCCGGCGTTTATCCAGTACCGTTAAAATGCTGATTCCGTCTTTAATAAAGGCATACATGGTTTTTTAGTATTAAATTCCTGTACAAACATTGTACAAACAAGTATAGAAAATATGCCCAAATATAGCAAAATATATCAAAATATTATTTTTACTTTTGCAATTAATAATCAGCGTTTTAACCTATAAAAGAAGTAAAATGAAAGTATAGAAAATAGTGGTTATTACGATTCTGGATCAGAAGAGTTCAGGTTCGAGACCTGACAGGACAACTGATAATCAACCACTTACAAGCCCTTTGTAAGTGGTTTTTATTTCTGTACAAACGAAATAACTAACAAAAAACCTCCATTTGAAAGGAATCGGTTCGTAATGATACTAATCTGTTTCTGGAGAATCAGTTGGAGGGAAGTGTTAATACAACAGGATGGGATTTCTAGAAGGACATAGTTTGGTAAAATACTGCTATTTCTACTTTTCCGAAGGAATGAAAAAGATGATCGTCGGTGAGAAATAATCGGATTCGTCAAACCAACAATGAAGGACAATCCGGTTTTAAAACATTCCGCATTGAACCACATCCCGATTAGAAAAACCAAAATAAATAGATTACTTTCGTGAAATCTCCGTGAAACCTGCAGGGATGCGATGGTGAAAACTTTAAACGCCTTTTAATGATTCAGCCTGTTTATGACACGGATTGATTGAAACATTTTTTTTCAAAAACCAACAATTGAAAATCAATATTATATTAGCTTGTATCGCGTTGTTTTTTGCAGATGTTGCAAAAGCTGCCGATTCATTCACCATAAAACTAAACAACAATTCGCCGGTACAGTATTGCAGTAATCCGGTTCCGATTGTTGTCGCTCACAATCTATCCATTAATTCATTGATCCCGATTAAAGGAATGAAAGTTTCAATCACCAATGGGTTCATTTCAGGCGAAGACGAATTGGTTTATTCAAATGCGGTCAACACAATTTCCGGAACCTGGAATGCGTCGCAAGGCACGTTGTTGCTTGAACCGGTTGGGGCAGCCAATCCCATCCCCGACGATTACACCAAGGCCATCGAATCAATTTTATACCGGAATAATAATCAAAGCTCTGCGCAAGGCCCAACAGTCGGTCAACGCGAAATAACCATCAGCCTCATTGATGCAGACTATTTGCCTGCCACCAAACATTTTTATCGTTTTGTCACAAAACCCGGAATTCTTTGGACCGTAGCAAAGGATGAAGCCGAATCAAATGCCATGATGTATTTTGGCCTGAGGGGTTATCTGGCAACGGTTACCAGTCAGGTAGAAAGTGATTTTATCCGGCTAAAAACAAAAGGTGTTGGCTGGATTGGGGCGTCGGATCATGCGGTGGAAGGAGCGTGGCGCTGGGTGACAGGGCCGGAGGGGCTCGAGGATTCGGGAAAAGGACGATTGTTCTGGAATAATGGGGCAATTGCGGGACAATATACAAATTGGAATGTCGGGGAACCAAACGATTGTTGCGATCCAAATATTGATCATCAGGAGGATTATGCCCATATCACTTATTTTCCGAATGATCCGGCTAACTCGTATAAATGGAACGATCTTCCGAATGGAGGAGGATCCGGTGATTTTATGCCTGCTGGTTATCTAATCGAATTTGGCGGGTTACCGGATGATCCGGTTGTGGAACTTTCTGCAACACTTGATTTGCAAGTGAATACAATAACCCTCAATACCGATGAAATTCCGAAAATTTGCGAAGGTGAGAGTGTTGCTTTAAACCAACCCGATAACAGTGCAATTCCGACAATTTATACGTGGAGTCCGGCTGCAGGCTTGTCAAATACATCGGTACCAAATCCGGTTGCCAGTCCGTTAACTACTACAACGTACACACTTACTGCAACCCGCGGAACTTGTTCCGAAACGCGTAACTACACGGTAACGGTGATTCCAAAACCGAAAGTTGATTTTTCGGTTGATTCGAAAACCTGCTATGGCTACAGTATTGATGTAGCCTACGTTGGTGATGCAAATCCTTCAATTTCCAACTTCTGCTGGATTTTCGACAAGGATACCGTTGCCAATGGAACCGGAGCTTCGTTCGCCCAGGTAAATATTCCGCTTGGCGTGGCAAAATCGAACCGGGAAATAACTCTGACCGTGACACAAAATCGCTGCACCAACTCACACACGGTCAGCAATATTCTTGTCAAACCTGAATTAAGTCTTCCGGAAGTAAATGCAAAAGTGCAATGCCAGAACGAGTCGTTCAGCTTTTCGGTGGTCAACCCAAATCCACTGGTGAAATATGACTGGAATTTTGGTGATGGTAGTATTGCTTCAGGAATAAATCCTGATCACCAGTATCTGCAACCAGGGAATTATACCGTTCAATTAACGGCAACAAACAGCGAAAATTGCACCAACACGGTTATAGTTAAGGATATGGTCTTTGCTGCACCCTTACCGATTCCCTCCTTTAGCATGGATCATTCAACCGTCAATAACAATAATCCAACCATAAAATATACAAATTCAAGCACCGGGGCTGTCAGCTATTTGTGGGATTTTGGCGACGGCACTACTTCTGCCGACGAAAACCCAACTCACAGTTATGCCGCCATTGGTCGTTATCGGGTAATCCAAAAAGCGATCAGTGAGCATAACTGCAACGACACCATCTCTCATCCGGTCCTGGTTGCTTTTGACCGGATATTCCCTCCAAATGCATTTTCGCCCAACGCTCCCGACCCGATAGACCGTATATTTTTGATAAACGCCAACGGGATAATTAGTCAGGGGTATCACTTCATGGTTCTGAGCCGGTGGGACGACGTTGTTTTTGAGGTCAACGACGAAATTAAAGGATGGGATGGAAAGATGAAGAACGGTTCGTTTGCTCCTGCCGGAACTTATTTGTGGGTTCTTTATTATTCTGATTCCCTTGGGTTTAAACATCAGCAAAAAGGAACGGTGACTTTGGTTTATTGATTGGAAGGCTTAAATCTGCGGAATTTGCATGGTCCGGTTGAATACCTGGTTGTGTTTCCGGCCAAAAAAGAAAATCAATGAGATTTCGTGCGCACCATAGCCATAACCTGCGAGGTTCGAGAGAGTATAGTCGAAACTGTAACCAAACTGAAATTTCTCCTGCTGGTATCCGAACATCGCAATAACCGAATTTGGCCTGACCGATAAATTGTTGCGAAACCATAGCCCAAACGTGAGCCAGTCTTCCTTCATGTACATGCCCAGGTTGATTTGTTTGAACGATCCCTGTTGCTGATAGACCAGGTTGGGCGATAAGGTAAACGGGCGCGACAATAACCCGTGATGAAACTCATGCCCTTTGGCACCGGCATGAAGGGTTATTTTAAGCGGAAGTCTCCCTGATTCATCTCCCTGAATGATTGACTGATCGGGTTGCGACAGGTGGTTGAAAGCCAGGCCAAAATAAACATCGTCCTTTTGCCCGACAACTCCAACCGAGAAATCCGGAATAACTTTATGGCCGTTCTCTGCCGGGATGGAGTAGATCCCGTAAATGTCACCGTTGTTTTGATCGATCATCCCCGGGAAAACCAGTCCACTGCCGTTGTATTGTTTGTATATGACGCCTGCCTCAAGCGCCAGCGAAAAAAACAGCCGTTCATTGACTTTAAAGTGATGGGCATACAAAAAAGAGCTGTTCAGGTTCCGGATGACTCCATTCAACTGCACGTCGTACATCACCTGAAATCCGATTCCACCATGCAAGCCACCTACGAACTTGTCGAACGACAGGCAATTGGTCACAAACGTATTTCCATGATTGGGCCATTGGTTCCGATAATTTACAGCCACCCTCGACAAACCACTGGTTCCGGTAAAGGCCGGATTCAGGTAAAGTGGATTGGCATAAAACTGTGAAAATTCGGGGTCCTGGGCCTTCAATGAAAGCGTACTGACCAACAGTACGAATAATACAAAAAGAAAAGTACCTTTTGAAACAGAATTTACTAAATGAACCTTCCGATTTCGTTGGAAAGAATTAATCATTATTGCTTTAACGGAATAAAAACGGATAAATCAAACCTAAATTAAATGCGTTGAGAACGTTTGAAATATACGTAATTCATTTTACAGAATAGCCTTTTCAGCACTAACATTTTAATTTAAAGAATAAATATGGAAGCCATCCAAATACAGGCAAACACGGTAATTCCCATTACAATTGTGGCCGTTGAATAAACTTTCAGGGTAATATTGGAATCCATATCCGAGAATTTGGTAATGACCCAAAAATAGGCATCGTTGGCATGTGAGATCATCATCGAACCGGCACTCATTGCCAGAATAGCAAACAATCGTCCCATTTCTGTGTCCAATCCCAACATTGCCAGCATGGGTTCGATAAAGGATGCAGCAGTTATAATAGCAACCGTTGATGAACCCTGGGCAGTTTTTAGTAAAAATGTTATGAGAAAAGGAACGGCTAAACCTAAACCTGTTTTGCTCAGAAATAATCCTGCTTCCTGCCCAATACCCGTTTCTTTTATCACCACTCCAAACATTCCACCGCCGGCAACCACAATTAAAATTGGTCCCGCTTTTTCAATGGCAGCTATGCTGAAAAGAACTAAAAATGACGTATATAAAATGTTCATACAAATGGGTCGAGTTTTATTTTTTTAATTTCAAATTATAATAGGCAGAAAGAAACCGCATACCAAATGTAGTTCCTACATCGCGTTGGGTAATTGTATTTTCACCTTTTTTCGAACGGACACGGGTATCAATCACAGCACCCCGCAAATTCGGATCGGGATGTGTTTGGCTAAACCGGTTTATAAGCAACCATTTGGCACTCCGTTCATAATTCGGTATAAATTCGGTATATCCATATCCGGCCAACCGAATCCAGATAATTCCGGCAAATGCAGTAGCTGAGCCACACACGGAACTTTTATCGGATTTGCCATCAAGGAAATTATCATAATAAATGGTACCATCTTTTGTTTGAACCCCGGCATAAAGACGTGCCGTGCGGGCTGCCGATTCCAGATACTTTTTGTCCTTTGTCAGGTCATACGCATCAAGCAATGATTCGGCATACCAAAGATTAAACCGCGGATGAAAAGATTTCTTTTCGATGCTATTCGGCGTGAAATTCATCCAGGCACCTTCTGGAGTTTGTTTATCTAAAATACTGTTACAAAGAAGAATATCGGCATTCAAAAAAGCTGTATCTCCGGTATATTCATAAACGTCTTTAAATGGCGACCCTTCGGTATTTGGTCGGGCAACATCGTATAAATCCTGATTTTTTTTATCGGGATGAAACGAGCATGGTTCAAATTACCGCAAAAGGGCATGTATAAATACTGCACGTTCAACACGGGATTAAGACACCGCTCTTTTATCAAACAGATATTCAGTAACTTAATTTAAATATATACGTGTGAAGAAGCGATTGCTCAAATAAATACTTCCTTTTACATCGCCTATATTTTTAATTTGCTTGTGGTATCCACCTTGCAAACTGGCAGATGCTTTAAATCCTTCAGGAGCATCTTTTAAAATAATATTAATTGTTCCACCTAACCCATCGGCATCTTTATCGGCTGTGATGGCTTTCATTACCTCTACACCACCGATAATTTCTGAAGCAACCATATTCAAATCGGTGCTTCGGTCATTCGGGTCGGTCGATGGTGCTATCATGCCATTAATAGAAACAGTATTATATTTTGGTTCCAACCCACGAATCACAATTTTTTGTCCCTCACCGCCTTCACGCTGAGTCATTAATCCAGGCAAACGTCCTATCGCTTCTGCAACGTTTGCATCAGGCAATTCTTGTAATTTCTCTGACGAAATTACATTCACAATTCCGGATGCATTTAATTGCTGTTTAATAGCAGCCTGCTGCCCGCGAGCCTGACCGGTTACAACTACTTCTCCCATTTCTAACGATAAATCTTCCAATTGAATATTCAAATTACGGGACTCTCCCTTTTTCAAAACCAAAGGAATTTCTTGTGGCTTATAACCCATATAAGAAATTGATAGTGTGACATTTCCCGCTAAAACACCTTGTATGGTATAATTTCCATTGACATCGGATACTGTTCCCTGCTTCGATTCTTTAATCATAATAGTAGTACCAACCAATAAATCTTTGGTTTTGGAATCCATTACTATGCCAGTGACAGTTGCGTACTGTGCCCACGATGCGAAAACGCTAAATAAAAATGTAATGACTAAAAATGTGTGTTTCATGTTTAACAGAAGTGTATGCTTAATAAGAAACTAGAATTCCATTTCAATTAAGATTGAAAGCTATCAATCCAAAATGTTGATCAATATCCACAGTCTTTCAAAAGGAAAATTGTAGATTT
>JBBIHV010000077.1:6922-7984 GCA_037446835.1 Sunxiuqinia sp.
ATCAAAGGAATTTGTTAATTTTCAAACGATTTTTATGCAAACATATCACCTGTTCAAAAAGTAATCTATACTTTTAATTTTAAATCAAAATCATTATGAGCGAAAGTCAATCAAAAATACTGCTGGTGGATGACGAAGTTGATATTCTCGAGTTTATCAGCTACAACCTGGAGAAAGAAGGGTATAAAGTTTTTACCGCCCAAAATGGCGCTGAAGCCATCAAAATTGCAGAAAAAACCTTACCCGACCTGATAATTCTGGATGTGATGATGCCCGAAATGGACGGAATTGCTGCCTGCGAGGAAATCAGAAGGATTCCAACTTTGCAGCACACCATGATCGCTTTCCTGACTGCCCGCGGCGAAGATTATTCTCAAATTGCCGGGTTTGAGGCAGGAGCCGACGACTACATCACCAAACCAATTCGCCCGAAAGTACTGGTAAGCCGCGTCAAGGCATTGCTAAAACGCACGACCAACAGCAATGCGCCCCAGGCAATTGTTATCGATAATGCCCACACAATCACTATCGGGAACATTGTAATCGATAAGGAACGCTACCTGATTTTGAATAACGGCGTAGAAATGGTTCTTCCAAGAAAAGAATTTGAATTGTTGTCGCTATTGGTTTCAAAACCCGGAAAGGTATTTACCCGCGAGGAAATTTATTACTCGGTATGGGGCGACAATGTGGTAGTTGGCGACCGCACCATTGATGTACATATCCGAAAGCTGCGCGAGAAAATCGGAAACGATCACATAAAAACGCTGAAAGGGATTGGCTATAAATTTGTGGAATAAAACCATTTGGAATTAAAGCTATCCCTTTTGCTGAAAATACCTTTAAGTTGAGAAAACTTCTAAAAAGCTTGATTTTATTGGCATTACCTATCATTTATTCCACCGTAATCTCATCAACAAACAGCCAGGCCGCTTTTCCCGCTCCGGAATGTCCTTCGGGGCATTTGCCAAGGGTGCGGGCCACCACCTTCACATAGCTGGCGGTAACCGGGTCGAATGTTCCTGAAAAATCTTTCATCTGGATGTTGCCTGAAAGCGGATC
>JBBIHV010000077.1:8084-17112 GCA_037446835.1 Sunxiuqinia sp.
CCGTTCACCAGCGTGAAATCGCCCGAACCTTTATAGTAATCGCTATACGGAATCAGGTATTTCACAGGTTTAAACGTCGCTTTATTAATATCGAAAGTCTGGCTCAGCACTTTGCCCGAAAAATTGTTGCTCTGGAAACTGATGGCTTTCAGGGTTGTCGTTTGATCGAGTAAAATTGGTTCGGAGTAGGTGGGCGACAAATTGGTGGGTTCCGATCCATCGGTGGTAAAATGAATTTCGGCACCGGCCAGCTCACTCGACAAATTTACGGCCAGTTTCTTTTTCCCGGCATCGAACTGCGATTTTACCTTAACCAGGAACGCGCTTTTCGAATAATTGATCCCCAGCATATCGTAGCGGTTCATCAGCATCAGGACACGCCGCGAAAAATCGTCCCAACTCCGTCTGTCCCTGGGTGTCCAAAGCGCTTCGGCCAACGCGGCAATCCGCGGGAAAGTCATGTATTCGGCATGTCTGAGGTTAGGCACATATTCCGTCCAAAGGTTGGCCTGTCCGCCCAGAATATGCTTTGCGGCCTGGGCATCCAGCACGTCAGGAACAGGATTGAACGCGTAAACTTTATTTAGCGGGTTGTAACCGCCAATGGCAAGCGGCTCCTGGTCAACCGGCCCTTGATAATGATCGAAATAGCAGGGCGATCCGGGGGTCATCACCACGTCGTGGCCTTGATTGGCGGCATCAATTCCGCCCTGTGTTCCGCGCCAGCTCATGACGGTGGCTTTCGGTGGCAGCCCGCCTTCCAGAATTTCGTCCCAGCCCAGCAAAACACGGCCTTTCAAATTAATGAACTTTTCAATGCGCTTGATGAAATAACTTTGCAATTCGCTAACATCCTTCAAGCCTTCGGCTTTGATGCGGGCCTTGCATCTCGGGCATTTTGCCCATTCGGTTTTGGTGGCCTCATCACCTCCAATATGAATGTATTTCGAGGGAAAAAGATTCATCACTTCAGTTAAAACATCCTGAAGGAAAAGGAAAGTCGAATCGTTTCCGGCGCAGTAAATATCGGTAATTGGCCAGAGCCCTCCGGAAGGAACGGTAAGCTGGGCCCTGGTGCACGAAAGCTTCGGATAGGAGACCAAAGCCGATGTGACGTGGGCAGGCATTTCAATTTCAGGGACAATGGTGATGAACTTTTTTTGCGCGTAGGCCACCATTTCGCGGATGTCGTCCTGGGTATAATATCCGCCGTAGGTAACTTTTTCGCCAGGTTGCTGCGGAGGGCGCGAATTCCAGGGGAGGTCTTCGTGATTAACGCGCCAGGCGCCACAACTGGTCAGTCTGGGATATTTTTTTATTTCAATGCGCCAGCCCTGATCATCGACCAGGTGCAGGTGCAGCGTATTGATTTTATGCAGAGCCAGGTTATCAATCATCCGCAACACATCTTGCTTCGGAAAAAAATGGCGGACCACATCGAGCATGAAACCACGCCAGGCAAAAGTTGGCTTGTCGGAAATGCTGACGACCGGGACCAGCCAATCTACATGTTCCTGCTTTTGGGCGCTTTCGATCTCAACCGGGAGCAGTTGACGCAAGGTCTGGATGGCATAGAAAAAACCTGCCGGTTGCGATGCCTTGATTTCTATCCGTTTGGTGGTTACATCAATCGAATAGGCTTCGGGCTCCATTACCGGTTCTGACCTGAAATAGAGCTGGTTAGAGCCTTCGTCGCCGCCAACGATAATTTGGGGTTTCCAGCCCGCAGCTTTTTCGAACATTTCGGCCAACTGCGCCGCAATCACTTTCTGATCAACATTTTCGACCACAAACCGGGTGTTTTTTTTGATCCGGAAGGAAGACTGGCCCAGTGTCATTTTCTGAACCTGTGGAACAATGCCAATTTCGTTTTCGGTAAATGTTTTGTTTGGCTGGCAACTCCAAAAAAAAGCGGAACAGAGCATGAAAATCAATGCGGAAAGTGTTTGTCTCATGGTTTTTACGTTTTCACTTAGGAAGTACCAAGATAAAACAAATTCTGATTTTTTTGCTATCGTGAGCCCAATGGAAGCAAGTTCCCGAGCGACCCGACAAAAGCCTGCCCCTTATTTTAAATTTTGAAATTAATATTGCCGTTTTTCTTCAGGAACCAATAACAAAGCGATGGACTAACTACTGAATGTCAGTACAATATCACCTAAATATTTTTTCTTTTTTTTAAATATTTTAACTCATATCAAGTCTAATCGTTGCTATTCAGGCATAGAACTTGTATCCTGATATTTCATTGAAATGAAACGGACATTACCTAAATGATTAAAGGAGGGCAGAAAAATGAAAAAAGCAATTAAATTAAACCAGGTGATTTTATTTTCCATTGTGATTTTGTGTGCTGCATTGTTTCAAAGTTGTGTGGTATATCAACCATATAGTTTTACGCCTGTAACTGTTCCTGATATTGTGCAGATGAGCAAGGACAAGGTTTCCTCCCAGAACATTATCAATGAAATAAAGAAATCTCATACTGCTTATACGCTTAAAGCCAATGAATATGCCAAACTTCAGCAGGCTGGAGTTGCCGATTCGGTTGTCAATTACATGCAACAAACTCATCTCGATTTGATCAGGCACAAACAGCAAATGCAGGATTCATACTACTGGGCTCCCGGATATGGAGGTTATGGGTACGGAGGCCTTGGTTATGGCTGGCCTATGGGATATTGGGGTTGGAACTTAGGCCCAACAATACTTTTCAGAGGTGGTGGTGGTCATTTTCATGGTGGAGGTTTCCATGGTGGAGTGCGTGGAAGAAGGTGATTTTTGGAAAGTTCCCTGTGATTTGAACCGTTTATCTCAGCCCGATAAAGTTGATCCGGACAAAAGTGTTTGTGCATGAACGGCATGATTTCATGTATGTTACCGCGTACAACTTCAGAATTGAACCTGATAAGGTAAAGTCGTGACAGACGATTCATATTCAGATTTAAAACCGGAAGAACCCTTCCAGGCCTTACGGCCAAAGCACACATACTGTAAAAAATACAATTTAACCTCAAAAGGATCATAAATCGAAAATTTTGTGGATATTTGGGTAAATTTCAACGAGACAAAAGAGCATAAATAACTTTTTTGTTTTCTAATGGAAATGCAATTCAATAACTCAAAATTTACATTTATGAAATTCGGTCATTTTGACGATAAAAACCGGGAATACGTGATTGATAACCCACGCACCCCCTGGCCCTGGATCAATTACCTGGGCAATGAAGACTTTTTCTCACTTATTTCCAACACGGCTGGTGGTTATACTTTTTACAAAGATGCCAAGTTCCGCCGCCTGACACGCTATCGCTACAACAACGTTCCGATGGACGATGGCGGGAAATATTTCTACATCAAAGATGGCGATACCACCTGGTCGCCGGGTTGGAAACCCTGCAAAACCGAACTCGACAGTTACGAGTGCCGCCATGGAATGAACTACACTTCGATAAAAGGAGTGAAAAATGGTGTTTCGGCAACAGCGCTGTATTTCGTTCCCCTGAAATCCTGGGCCGAAGTTCAGAAATTAACACTGGCCAATAACTCAAAGGAAACCAAGAAGCTAAAAGTATTCTCGTTTGTCGAATGGGCGCTTTGGAATGCCGCCGCCGATATGGAAAACTTCCAGCGGAACTTTTCGACCGGCGAAGTTGAGATTGAAGGTTCTGTGATTTACCACAAAACCGAATACAAAGAGCGCCGCGACCATTTCGCTTACTATTCGGTAAACGTTCCGGTTCAAGGTTACGACACCGACCGCGAGTCGTTCTTCGGACTTTACAATGGCTTCGGCGAACCTCAGGTGGTTGCTGAAGGGAAACCCCGGAACACCTTGGCACACGGCTGGTCACCAATCGCTTCGCATTACCTTGAAGTGGAATTGCATCCCGGTGAAACAAAAGATTTTGTTTTCGTTTTGGGCTACGTCGAAAACAAAGACGACGAAAAATGGGAATCGAAAAACATCATCAATAAGAAAAAAGCCAAAGAAACCATTGCCAAATTCAACTCGGGTGCCAAAGTTGATGCCGCTCTGGCCGAACTGCGCGAATATTGGGACAATCTGCTGAGCGTTTACACCGTTGATTCGGGCGACGAGAAGCTCGACCGGATGGTAAACATCTGGAACCAATACCAGTGCATGATCACGTTCAACTTCTCGCGCTCTGCATCCTTCTTCGAATCAGGAATCGGGCGTGGAATGGGTTTCCGCGACTCGAACCAGGATTTGATCGGGTTTGTGCACCAAATTCCGGAGCGAGCCCGCGAACGGATTATCGACATTGCTTCCACGCAATTTCCTGACGGGGGCTGCTACCACCAGTACCAACCCTTGACTAAACGCGGAAATAACGACATTGGCGGTGGATTTAACGACGACCCGATGTGGCTGATCCTGGGAACCATCAGTTACATCAAAGAATCGGGCGATTTCGGTATCCTGAACGAAATGGTGCCTTTCGACAACGACATGTCGGTTGCCCGCACACTGTTCGATCACCTGACCGTGTCGTTCGATCATGTGGTGAACAACCTCGGACCTCATGGACTGCCGCTTATTGGCCGCGCCGACTGGAACGACTGCCTGAACCTGAATTGTTTCTCGAACGATCCCAACGAATCGTTCCAGACAACCGAAAATAAGACAGAAGGAACAAAGGCCGAATCGCTGATGATTGCCGGACTTTTTGTGATTTATGGCCGCGATTATGTGGCTCTTTGCAAAAAAACAGGCAATGACGACGAAGCGTCCCGCGCCCAATCGCACATCGAGGCGATGATTGAAGCCGTGAAAAAACATGGCTGGGATGGCGAATGGTTTATCCGCGCCTACGATTACTACGGAAACAAAATTGGCAGCAACGAAAACCAAGAAGGCAAAATATTTATCGAATCGAACGGAATGTGCACCATGGCCGGGATTGGAAAAGAAGAAGGCCTTTGCACCCGGGCGCTCGACTCGGTTAAAGAACGCCTCGATTCGAAATACGGGATTGTGCTGAATAATCCGGCTTTCACGAAATACTATATTGAGTATGGCGAGATTTCGTCTTACCCTCCGGGATACAAAGAGAATGCGGGCGTTTTCTGTCACAATAATCCGTGGGTCATGATTGGCGAAACCGTGGTTGGCAACGGAACCCGTGCCTGGGAATATTACCGGAAAATTTGTCCGTCATACCTCGAAGACATCAGCGAATTGCACAAAACCGAACCCTACGTTTATGCGCAAATGGTGGCCGGGAAAGACGCCTTTAAACCGGGTGAAGCCAAAAACTCCTGGTTAACCGGAACCGCTTCCTGGAATTTTTACGCCATCACCCAGTTCATCCTGGGCATTCAGCCCGATTACGAAGGATTGATCGTTGATCCGTGTATCCCAACCGACTGGAAAGGCTTTAAAATCAGCCGAAAATTCAGGGGAGCCGAGTATCACGTTGACGTTCAAAATCCGGATGGGGTGTCCAAAGGCGTGAAGGAAGTCATCGTCGATGGCCGGTCGCAAACTTCGAATGTAATTCCGCTCTTTGAAGATGGCGAAGAACATGAAGTGAAGGTAATTATGGGATAATTTTGCCTGAAATTGACAAGCATTTTAGCCAGGGTTTCACCTCAAGTGAAGCCCTGGCTTGTTTTCAGGATTGCGTGCAGCCTAATTTTCTCCGAAAAATCAGTTGTAAAAGAGTTGAAATTTGTGCGACATAAATCATATTTTGCCATCTTTGAGCCCGCTAATATTGCGTCAAATTTTACTGAGATGAGAAAGATGATTCAGGGGCGGCTTTCGGTGTTTAAATTTGAGAGCTTCAGGAAGTATAAAAATATTACCCATTTTATAACCACGCGCGAAGGTTGGGTTTCGGGCAACAATCCACGGTTTACCGGCGACCAGGAACCAGAATATATTGCTTTTCGTAAAGAGCTTGCCAATTCGGGCGAATGGGAGCCTGAAAAGTTTATTTATCCCCGGCAAACGCACTCCGATCGTGTTGCGGTGGCTACTTCCGAAAATCACCTTTCTGCTGTTGCCGGCACCGATGCTTTAATCACAAATGAACCCGGGATTTTTGTCTGCGTGCAAACAGCCGACTGTGTGCCGGTTTTGCTGTTCGATCCGCAGAAGAAAGCGGTGGCGGCCATCCATGCCGGTTGGCGGGGAACAGTATCGAAAATTGTACAGAAAACAGTTGAGGCGATGACTGCAAAATACGGTTCAAATCCGTCCGACCTGGTTGCCGGGATTGGCCCATCCATTCACATTCACGCTTACGAAGTTGGGCCTGAAGTCGTTGAGGCCGTTGAGGCCGGGTTCCGTAATTCTGCTGCATTGCTCAAGCCCTCGCTGGATGCAGGCCGTGCCTATTTCGATTTGTGGGAAGCCAATAAAACAGTGCTGATTGAGGCAGGGCTTCAGGAAGAAAATATTGAGGTTATGGGTTTGTGTACCTACGAACATCCCGACCTGTTTTTCTCGGCAAGGCGCGATGGCGCCGATACCGGACGGATGGTGAGTGCAATCCGTTTAAATTAAAAAACCTTCCAGGGCATCGCCCTGAAAGGTCCAAACGAACAAAAGTACGAAACAAACCAACTTTAAAGATTAAATACAACCGCTGTTATTTTTCAATCGTGAATGAATATTCTTTGTCGCCGGCAGAAAGAACGGCCAGGTAAGTCCCTCTGCTCAGTTTTGAAAGGTTAAGGGCTTCGCCGACGTTGAAATTTCGTCCGATCTCTTTCGAAAAAATAAGTTGGTTTTTTTCGAAGAAAGATAGTTTCAGGTTTTCTTCCTGAAAATTCAGGTACGTGCACCTTAAAATTCCATCTTTATATCCGAAGTAAGGTTCCAGAGTAGTTTTTTCACCTCCAACCTTGATTGCGTCGTGTGTTTTTTGAAATTTACGTTCGGTGGTTAGCGCATCGCAAACTACGGTAATTTTGTAGTCTCCGGGTTTAAGCTCCGAAAAATCAAACACTTTGTGGTAGTTTTCTTCAGGAAAAGAGGTTTCGGAGAAATAAACAATTTGCTCTTTCTCGTCGGTTAAGGTAATCTGCAAATTACTGATGCCGAGATTGGAAATTGCAACCATGGCTTTTTTTTCTGAAACCGGTAGCAGGTTGACTTTCAGGTTTCCGCTAGCAAATAAGGTGTTCGCAAATGCTGCAAGAGCGATCACCAAAGTAACTTTCAACATTGTTTTCATGATTTTTTTGTTTTTAGAATTGTTAATTGTTTTTTGAAGTAACTATTTGACCTGCATGGCATCAGGCCATTATTTAAATTTTTCGTTAAAGACAATAAATCTTACCCCGGCAAAGCAGGTTTTCTGATCGAATAAAAAAATAAGAAGGAAAAAGCTGGAACTTTTTATGACGTTTTATTTCCCATGCACGTCGCCACCGCTCGATTCGTTGATGTTTTTCGACTTCGGGTTTCCTGAATAAGTAATGTCCCCGCCACTGCTGGCATTTGCGTCAAGTTCATCGGTTACAAATACCCTGACATCGGAACCGCTCGAGGCGCTGGCATTACATTTCTTTGTCTGAAATTCGTTGGCATTCACGTCGCTTCCGCTCGAAGCATCGGCCTGCATCACATTGGCCTTTCCCTTGAGCGAAATATCTGACCCACTGCTCGTTTCAACACTTAACTCGTTTGCTTCAACTTCAAGTTTCATGTCGGAACCGCTGCTTGAATACAGCTTTATTTTGTCCAATTTTAACAGCGACTGCGAAAACACATCCGATCCGGATGAAGCATCAAGCTTTTCGAGGGTTTTGAACGAAACGTAAACTTTTCGCGCACGTTTGGTCCAGTTCAGGTTGAACCACGACTTGTCCTTGACATAGATTTTCAGGATTCCGCCCTGCACTTCGGTGATTATTTTATCCAGGTCTTCCTGATCGGCTTCAACAATCACTTCTTCGGTGCCTTTTTGGCTGAGGTACAAATCAATTCCATTGCTCACCGATATGCCGTGAAATCCGCTGACTGTCCGGGTCTGCCGATCAGAATTTGCCAGGCTGGCCCGCAAGGCCGGTGCCTGAAAAAAGGCAGCAAAAAAGAGGGTCATTGTAAGTAGTTTAATTGTTTTCATGTGTTTTGTCTTTCTGTTGTTCCTATTGTTTCTGGAGGTTTCTGAAATGAATCAGAATGTGTTTTTATTTTCTGTGGACATTTCCGCCTGAAGAAGTATTGACGTCAACTGAAGCCGGTTCTCCGTAGTAAACCACGTTTCCACCGCTCGATGCGTGCGCCTCAAGCTTCCCGGTCACAGTGGCCGAAACGTTTCCGCCACTCGATGCCGACATTTTACATTGTTCTGTTTTCAGGTCCGGCCCAATCAGGTTTGCTCCTGAAGATGTTTCCAGTTCGGCATCTTTGGCTAGTCCCGAAAGGTGGATGTTTGCTCCCGACGAGCACCCGGCTTTCAAAATGTTGGCATTTACTTCCATGGTTTGGTTGGCCCCTGAACTGGCATCCAATTCAAGGTTTTCCGACATAATTTTTGTCTGCGAGTAGGCATTTGAGCCTGAAGTTGCCACAACTCCGGCAAGCTTTTCGACCGTAACCATAACCTTTTTTTCTTTTGCCCAACGGATGTTTTCGTTCACCGAAATTTTCAATTCGCTGCCTTCAACCTTCGTTTCAATGGCCTCGTGCAAATTGCTGTCGGCAATAACCACTACTTTGGCCGGGCTTCCCTGGCTGATGTAAACATTCATTCCGGCGCTAACGTGTATCCGGTCGAATTCGCCAACCTGCCTGACTTCTTCGGTCACATTGCCGTTTCCCCTGATTGAGGGGCCTAAAAACAAACAGGAAGAAAGCAGGACCGCAAAAACTGCAAAAATCCCAAAAAGTTGAAGATGTTTCCGTTTCATAGTTCGAGTGTTTTAGTTGAATAGACGCACGAAATTTAAATTCGTTACCAAATTTAGGATGGCTGAACCGAAAAAATGTATTTATTTCGTCGAATGACCAGTTTCTACCGGCAAGAACAAAATTTTCAGGATTGAAGGA
>JBBIHV010000078.1:0-13520 GCA_037446835.1 Sunxiuqinia sp.
CTCCGGAAGGAAGAGGTCGTTGAAGCCTATCACAAAGCCCTGATTCAGGAAATTAAAATGGTGACTTCCAGATTGGACAAAAACCGGAAAGTTTCGCAGATTCACTACGGCGGAGGCACTCCAAACGCCATTCCGGTGGAGTATCTTCAGGAGATAAATGAGTTGCTTTTTTTAACATTTCAGTTTATTCCTGAACCTGAAATCGCCATCGAAGTGAATCCGGCTTACCTGACTTTCGAGCAAATGACCGGGCTCAAAAAAGCCGGGTTCAACCGGTTCAGCCTCGGGATTCAGGATTTTGACACCGAAGTGCTCGACGCGGTAAACCGCGATAAACCCGGAATGCCCGTTGAAGAAATCATTGCCTTTCTGAAAAAAGATTCGCCAAAAATGGCTGTGAACCTCGATTTTATTTATGGTTTGCCCAAACAAACAGCCGTCAATTTTTCGGAAACCATCCGGAAAGCCATTGAACTGAAACCCGACCGATTGGTTACGTTTTCATACGCGCATGTGCCGTGGGTGAGCAAAATCCAGAAAAAACTGGAGAAAGAAGGTCTTCCGGCTGCCGACGAGAAAATAAAAATGTTTGAGGCCGCATTTTCATTGTTAACCCAAAACGGTTACGATGCCATCGGGATGGACCATTATGCCAATGCCGGCGATGAACTTACCGTGGCCCGCCAAAACAAACAGCTACACCGCAACTTTCAGGGTTATTGCACGCGCCGCACTACCGGACAGGTTTATGCCTTTGGGGTGACAGGAATCAGTCAGCTGGAAGGCGTTTACGCGCAAAACACCAAATCAATCGACGAATACATCGCCAAAATCAATCAGGGCGAACTGACTACGATCAAAGGTTATTCGCTCACGCCGCAGCAAGTGGTTGTTCGTGAAGTGATTACCGAACTGATGTGCAACGAACAAATTGTTTGGAGCCATCTGGGCGAAATGCTTGGAATCGATTCCGGAGAAGTTAAAAAACAAACCACCTACAATGCCAGTTTGCTCCAGCAATTCGAAACCGATGGTTTGATTACCCTTTCAGACGAAAAAATACAAATTACGGAGGATGGCCAGTTGTTTATCCGCAATGTGGCTGCCTCGTTCGATCCGCTAATTCAGGCCGGGCAAACCAACTTTTCAAAACCAGTTTAACTATTTACTATTAAACGGTGCACGATTTACAATTTAGTAAATCACAGAAAATCAACAATTTCTATAATAAACAACTTGATCATGGCTGAAATAAAAAATACCGAAGTCATTATTGTTGGTGCCGGGCTGACCGGGCTGACCATGGCTTTTTACCTGAAAAAAGCCGGGATCAATTTCCGGATCATCGAAAAATCAGGTAAAACGGGCGGAGTCATCCAAACGGTGAGCCAGCAGGGTTTTGTTTATGAAACCGGTCCAAACACCGGAGTTGTTTCAAATCCTGAAATGGCCGAACTGTTTGAAGACCTGGGCGAAAAATGTTCACTCGAAATAGCCGATCCGAACGCCAAGCGCCGCCTAATCTGGAAAAAGGGTAAATGGCACGCACTGCCTTCAGGACTTGGCTCTGCAATTGGAACGCCGCTTTTTACATGGTACGACAAATTCAGAATTTTGGGCGAACCTTTCCGCAAGAAAGGCACCGCCCCGAACGAAAAATTGGCCGACATGGTTAAACGCCGCCTGGGAAAAAGCTACCTCGATTATGCCGTTGATCCGTTTATTTCAGGAATTTACGCCGGAAATCCGAAGGAACTGGTGACCAGATATGCCCTTCCTAAACTTTACCAGTTGGAACAGGATTACGGAAGTTTCATCCTCGGATCGATCAAAAAAGCCAAACTTCCGAAAACAGAGCGTGATAAAAAAGCCAGCAAAGAAGTTTTCTCGGCCAAAGGAGGCCTGGGCCGCCTGATCGAAGCGCTGACCGAAGCAATAGGCGCTGAAAATATTTTACTGAATGCCCAGGAAACACTGGTTAAACCGTCCGGAACCGGATTTCATGTTCAGGTTACCACCGATCAACAAATTATTGGTTTGGAAACAAAAAAGCTGGTCACTACTTCCGGAGGCTATGCGTTGGAAAGCTTGTTCCCATTCCTGACCAAAGATGAAATCGCCCCGTTCAACCAACTGAAATATGCCGCCGTAGTCCAGGTTTTGCTCGGATTTAAAAACTGGAATGGCATGTCGCTGCAGGCATTTGGCGGACTGGTTCCCGGTAATGAGAACAAAAACATACTTGGTGTGTTATTTACCTCGTCGTTCTTTGAAGGCCGCGCCCCACAAGGCGGAGCATTACTTTCGGTATTTATGGGAGGAACCAAACGTCCGGATATTTTCGCAATGGAAGATGCACGGATTCAATCGGTTCTTGAAAAAGAACTTCCCGGAATGCTTGGAATTGAAAAACTAGCTCCGGAAGTGGTGCAAATTTGCCGCTATCCGAAAGCCATTCCCCAGTACCAGGAAAGTACCGGAAGTCGTTACGAAATGATTGAAAAGCTTCAGAAAAAATATCCCGGTTTAATTTTGGCCGGAAACATCCGTGACGGCATCGGAATGGCCGACCGGGTGAAACAGGGGCGCACCATTGCCGAAGAATTGATTGGTAAGACTAGTTGATTGTGTTCTCATGTCCGTCAGCTAAAGCAGACGGCAAAGAATAGCTCAATTCTGATCAATAACTCAAATATCCCTTGCCGTTTGCCTTTAGGCAACGGGCATATTACATCTATATAAAAGAGTAGTACAGTGATAAAAAGCGTATCGAGAACAGCCGCTATTTATAAAGAAATACAACAAACCATTTGCAAAACGCTTGAAGAGGCCGATGGCACTGGAAAGTTCACCGTAGATGCCTGGGAAAAAGAAATTGGCCCGGGCCTGACCTGCGTCATGCAAAACGGATCGATCATTGAAAAAGCCGGAGTGAATTTTTCACATGTGAAAGGTGTTTTCAACGAGAGCATGGCTCAGTTGTTGGGCGAGAACGCTTCTAAATTTGAGGCAACCGGTATATCTTCCATTCTCCACTCCGGAAATCCGTTTGTACCAACCATCCACATGAACGTGAGGCATTTCAGTCTCGATAACGGCTCGTCGTGGTTTGGGGGCGGAATCGACCTCACGCCAACTTACATCAATCCTGACGAAGCCCGGTGGTTTCATCAAACACTGAAAACCATTTGCGACACATACGACATTTCATGGTATCCAGCCTGGAAAAACTGGGCCGACGATTATTTTTACTTAACCCACCGACATGAAACCCGCGGCATTGGCGGAATTTTTTTCGACCGTATCCAGCCTTCCGGAGAAATTGAATTTGAGAAAATGCTGAACCTGACATCGGATTTGGCAAAAGCTTATCCTCAGATTTATAGCCAGTTGATGAAAGATAACGGACACAAACCGTTTACCGAAGCGCAAAAAAAATGGCAAAAAATTCGTCGTGGACGATACGTTGAATTCAACCTGATTTACGATCGCGGCACCAAGTTTGGTCTGGAATCGGATGGAAACACCGAATCCATTTTGGTCAGTTTACCCGCTGAAGTGGAATGGGTTTACCAATACCAGTCCAAAGCCGGGAGCGCGGAAGCCCAAACTCAGGAACTGTTGAAAAAAGGAATTGACTGGGCGTAATTGTTTCAGGATGCTTGTCAGAAAATTATCCCAACTATTTACCTGTTGTTGCAATCTTCTGTTAATGTTGTCCGTTCGCTGAAGCGGAACGGCAAAGGATAAGAATCACTTTGATCAAAAAGCCATGTATCTTGTGCCGTTGGCCTTTAGGCAACGGACATGTTGCATTCATGATCTCATTTCGCTAGGAAATTTCGTTCCCTTTCCCTACTTTAGTGGTTTTCCAGCTCTTTAATAACAGAAACGTGAAAAGGATCAAAGAGATGTTTAAATGGATCGGATAATCTTAATTCCGGATCTAATAAAAACAATTTTAACCAGAATGATCCATGAAGTCGGAGAATCACCAATCGGATATATTTCCAAAATATTCAAACAAATGGCATTGGCCCATCTTGCTGATTTTGATTTCCCTGAGTTATTATGCAACGGCAAAACTGGGCTTGACTTTTGCATACGATGGTACCAATGCCTCGCCGGTATGGATGCCATCTGGTATTGCCCTGGCGGCCGTTTTACTTGCAGGCTACCGGGTTTGGCCAGCCATTTTCTTGGGCGCATTATTCGCAAATCTTCAGGTATTAACTGTTTCTGGACTATCATATAATTCAATATTCCTTCTTTCCACCATTACGGCAGCGGGCAATACGCTGGAAGCTCTTGCGGGAGCATGGTTAATTTCTCGTTTTTCAATAAAACCGAACCCGTTAGAAACCATGAAAGGAACAACCCTTTTTATCTTTTTCGGCGCACTGTTTGCCACGCTAATTGCGGCGCTTGTTGGTTCTTTGTCGTTTTGTGTTTTTACAAATCAATGGGTAATTTTTGATCACATGCTTTTAAATTGGTGGTTTGGCGACACATTGGGTGTTTTGATTCTGGCACCAATCATCATCAACTGGAGTCAACGGAAATTCAATGAATTGACCTTCCTGAAATTGGCAGAATTAGCAGGGTTTATTGTTGTGTTAGGTTTTACATCCTATTTGATATTTTTCACGATTTATAACCTCATCTACCTCTTCATCCCCGTTTTATTGTGGTCAATCTTCCGATTTGGAAAATTCGAAACAAGTTTGTTTGTTTTCATCATTAGCGGATTGGCAATCGTGTCAAGTATGCATCATACAAATTATAATGCACTTCAGCAAAACGAATCAATTTTGGTCATTCAAAGTTTTATTGGCATTGTCGCCATTACTTTTCTTGTACTTTCTTCCGTAATTTATGAGCGAAAGAAAATGCAGTTAAGTTTATATGAAAGTCTAAACAAATACCGATCATTACTTGAAAATCTGCCTCAAAAGATCTTTGTCAAAAATAGTGAGTTGGCATTTGTCTCCTGCAACGAAAATTTTGCACGCGAATTAAATATCCAATCATCTGATATTGCAGGAAAAACCGATTATGATTTTTTTCCAAAAGAACAGGCAGAAAAGTACCGGAAGGAAGATTCTGATTTTCTGAAATCGGCGAAACCATTGGAAACCGAAATATGCGAAATTCGTGACGGAAAAACTTACTGGATTCAGGTAGTTAAGATTCCTGTTAAAGATGTAAATGGCTCCGTTATTGGTGTTCAGGGGATTTTCTGGGACATCACCGAACGCAAACAGGCTGAAGAATTGCTGCGGGTAAGCGAAGAAAAATATCGGTTCCTGTTTGAACGAAATCCTGTTCCGTTACTCATTTATGATACAGAAACATTTAAATTTCTTGCCGTCAACGAAGCTTTCGTAAAACAGTATGGTTTCTCGATTGATGAAATATTAGCAATGCGCTTGCCCGATCTTTACCAGGATAAAGAAAAAGATGCGATTGTTCAAGTAGCACAAGGCTTACATGGCCATGCTTATGCAGGCGAATGGCATCACATCCGGAAAGATGGCTCTGTCATTTCGATTATTGCAACATCGCATGATCTGGATTACATGGGACGTGAAGCCCGCATAGCAGTAGTAACCGACATAACCGACCGAAAGCGGACAGAGCTGGAACTGGAAAGGTACCGCAAACACCTGGAAAAAATGGTTGACGAAAGAACTGCTGAATTAGAAATTGCCAAAGAACGTGCAGAGTCTGCCGATCAGCTAAAGTCGGCATTTTTGGCTACGATGTCGCACGAACTCCGGACACCATTGAACTCGATCATTGGGTTTACCGGCATGTTACTTCAGGAATTGCCCGGGCCATTGAACGACGAGCAGAAAAAGCAACTGCGGATGACCCAGAAAAGTGGCCGTCACCTGTTGTCGCTCATCAACGACATTCTCGACTTATCGAAAATCGAAGCCGGACAGTTGAATTTGAGCACCGAACGGTTTAAAATTTCGGATGTTATTCAAAATGTTATCGATCTGTCGAAACCGTTTGCCGTCAGCAAAAATTTACTTTTAGCGGCTGTAGTCGATCCTGAAATACCTGAAATTGTAAGCGATCAATTTAGAGTGCAACAGGTCATTATCAACCTGGTAAACAATGCATTGAAATTTACAGAAGTTGGATCAGTGAAAGTGGAAGCGTTCAAAAAAGGAAGACACCTGGTTGTCCGGGTAATTGATACCGGAATAGGCATTGAAGCCAGTCATATAGATGCATTGTTTAAGCCATTCATCCAAATCGATACAGGAATTGCCCGAAAACACGAAGGAACCGGATTGGGGCTTTCCATAAGTAAAAAACTGATGACTATGTTGGGCGGCACCATATCGGTTGAATCAAAACCTCACAATGGCAGTACCTTTACAATTGAGCTACCTCTTGAAAACAATAAACTGACTTAATCAAGATACAGAAAAATGAAACTAAAGGCATTAATCATAGAAGACAATGAGCAAAACATGTACATGTTGAGCTTTTTGCTCGAAAAGAACAACTACGAAGTTATTCAGGCATTTAATGGGTTGGATGGGATCAAGGCTGCATTGGAATGCTCACCCGATGTTATACTTCTGGATATTCAATTACCTGAAATGGATGGTTACCAGATAGCAAGGGAATTGCGACAAAGAAATGATCTCAAACCTATCCCGATTGTTGCAGTCACCTCGCACGCCATGGTTGGCGACCGCGAAAAAGCGATGGAATCGGGAGCCACCGGCTATATCGAGAAACCGATCGATCCTGATAATTTTATACAACGAATGGAATCTAATTTTCCCGAAGAACTTTTACAAAGGAGGAATCATTTATGAAACGTGCTCTGATTGTTGACGACATAAAAGAAAACCTGTATTTACTGGAATCGCTTCTCAAAGGTTATGGCTATGCAACCGTTACTGCAAGCAATGGCGCCGAAGCCCTCGGCCTTGCACTGAAAGAGCCGCCCGATATTATTATTGCCGATATCCTGATGCCCGTTATGGACGGTTACACCCTTTGCCGTGAATGGAAAAAAGATAAGGTACTGAAAAATATTCCGTTTGTTTTTTATACTGCCACCTACACCCATCCGAAAGACGGTGAATTTGCAATGAGCCTGGGCGCCGACAAGTTTATCATCAAACCTCAGGAGCCTGAAGATTTTATGGCAATGATTGAGCAGGTATTATCCGAATTCCGGAATGGTAAAATCCCGGCATCTCAACCGCCTGAATTATCGGAAATCTCCATGCTGAAAGAATACAATGAAACCCTGATCCGCAAGATGGAAGACCGAATGCTGAAAAGTGAGGAAGCCGAAAAGAAAATCAGGATTTATGCCACGCAGCTTGAACAGGAAATTGAACAAAGGGAACAGGCAGAACAAGCCCTGAAAGAAAGCGAAGAACGGTATCGATTGCTTTTCAACAACAGCATGGATGCGGTTTTACTTACAAACCCAAATGGTACCATTATTCAGGCAAATGCTGCTGCCTGTACTATTTTTGGAAAGACAGAAGACGAGATTACAAGGGTTGGACGAAATGGTATTATTGATATCACAGATCCACGGCTTGAAATTGCATTAAAGGAACGATTGCAAAATGGAAAGTTTTCGGGCGAACTAACCGGTTTGCGAAAAGACGGATCAAAGTTTCCCATCGAAATTTCATCGGCCTTATTCCATGATAACAATGGAAATTTACGCAGCAGTATGATTATCAGGGATATATCCGAACGCCTGCAAGCACAGGAAGCCCTACGGAAAAGTGCCGCAATTCAGCAAAAAATGGTTGCAAACATTGGCGATGTGATTGCCGTTATCGATCAAAACGGAATAAACAGGTATAAAAGCCCAAACATCGAAAAATGGTTTGGCTGGAAGCCGGAAGAGGTTGTGGGCGCAAGCACCTGGAACCTTGTACATGCAGAGGACCTGGAGTCCAGTCAGATTTTTTTTGCAAAACTGTTTCGTGAACCAGATTCATCAGGCACGACTGAATTAAGGTATCGATGCAAAGACGGAAGCTATAAGTGGATTGAATTTACGGCCGTAAATCTGCTTGACGACCCCGACATCAAAGGCATCTTAGGAAATTATCACGATATCAGCGAACGGAAACAGGTGGAGCAGCAATTAATAAAAGCCCGTGTACATGCCGAAGAAAGCGACCGCCTGAAATCGGCCTTCCTGGCCAATATGAGCCACGAAATCCGAACTCCCATGAATGGTATCCTTGGTTTTGCCGAACTGCTCAAAGAACCCAACCTGACAGGTGAACAACAACATGATTATATTGAAATTATTGAAAAAAGTGGAGCCCGAATGCTGAATATCATCAACGATATTGTTGATATCTCGAAGATAGAATCGGGACAAATGAAAGTTTTACTGAAAGGGACCAATGTCAACGAACAAATGGAATTTATTTACAAGCTTTTTAACAGAGAGGTTGAACAAAAAGGATTGCATCTATCCTTGAAAAAATCCTTATCGCCATCTGAAGCAATCATTGAGACCGACCGCGAAAAAATCTTTGCTATTCTGACTAACCTGATAAAAAATGCCATTAAATACACCGACCAGGGTACCATCGAATTTGGTTGTGGCCCGGTAGAGACGCGATTAATCGCGTCTCTACCGCCATCCGTTTCTCTGCAATTCTATGTAAAAGACACCGGTATCGGGATTCCGGGAAACCGGCATGAAGCCATTTTTGAACGTTTTATTCAGGCCGACACCCTAGATAAGATGGCACGACAAGGGGCAGGTTTGGGATTGGCCATATCGAAAGCATATGTCGAAATGCTGGGTGGAAAAATAGGAGTTGAAAGTGAAGAAGGAAAAGGCTCAACCTTCTATTTTACCATTCCGTATCATACCGAACCAAAAGAAGAAATCGTTACTGAACATGAAGCTCTGACACCAATTGAAAAAACCCAGATGAAGAAGGTAAAAATACTAATTGTCGAAGATGATGAACCATCGAGCCAACTCATTTCATTTGTAACCCGGAAATTTGTAGATAAAATAATCTACGCTCAAACCGGAACAGAAGCCGTTCAAACCTGTTTTGAGAATCCGGATATAGATTTAATCCTGATGGATATTCAAATGCCCGAAATGGATGGTTATGAAGCCACAAGGAAAATCAGGCAATTTAACACAGATGTGATTATTATTGCCCAAACAGCCTATGCGCTAAGCGGTGACAAAGAAAAAGCAATAGATGCCGGGTGCAACGATTATATTTCAAAGCCAATCCGAAGAGAAGTGATATTGGAGTTGATGCAGAAATACTTTAATAAAATGGTGATTTAAAAATCTTTCAACTTCGATCTCAAAGCAAAAAAAACAAGTTACTCTTAATCTGAATAGCATAAATTGCTCCCGAAACTTTCCCCGGTTTCGGGAAAGTTTTCAGGCTCAACCTATGATCTTGTAGGTTCTCTCCACTGAAATCAACTCAATTTGCCGGTATTTATATATTTTTTAGATACTTCTTGGACTGTTGTATCATTGCATTCTGCATAAGACAGTTGGTCTGGAAAGATAAACAGAGAAACCACATGGTCAATTTCGGCTTCGGGAAGATATTTTGCAAAAAGGTCTGATGTTCACCAATAACAACTCTCTGTAAATCAATAACAAAAAATTATATTCGATAATTTAGCATTTCAACTTCAAATTTATTGGTTCAGTTTTCTGTTTAATTCAAACAAAAAACTACTTTTGCGGCACAAACAAATTTAAATATCAAAAATGGACGAAGGCCCTGCGATACAATTTTTTATTAACCTGATGTAGCAGGGTTGTCCAGGTATTGCCGGCACTCCTTGCTGTATCACAACAAAAAGGAGGTGCTTATGACGAAAATCACCACATTTTATTTAAGCCGGATAATCGGGCGCAAAGTGTTTGACAACCAGGGCAAGTATCTTGGTGTGGTCAAAGATTTGCTGGTCGATTCCGATTCGGCTACCAATTCTTCCGGACATCCTACGGTTAACGGAATTCAACTGAAGTTTAAGGGACAAACCGCATATTATTCCTTCCAATATTTCGATGTCGAAAAAGTGGACGGAAAAATCAAGGTTATCTGTAACCAATTGGTGCCGCTGCCTTCCGAAAATATAACCAACGATTTATACCTGGTCACGTCGGTACTCGACAAACAAATCATTGATCTGAACGGACGAAAACTGGTGCGTGTTAACGATGTTCGTCTGGTCCAGCTTGCTCAGGCATCATTCGCCGTTGCCGTTGACATTGGCATTGAAGGGTTGCTCAGGCGGATTGGAATTGTTAAACCATTTAAATTGGTTTTGTCGGTCGTGGGCAGAAACGTTCCATCCAAGTTTATTCTCTGGGAAGATGTTGAAGCCATTGATTTTTCGACCTTCAACATAAAACTCTCCAAAACCTACAAAAAACTTCAGACACTTCACCCTTCTGACTTGGCCGACATCATTGAAGATTTAGGCCGAAAAGCCAGTACCGAAATATTCTCGACCCTCGACGAAGAACGCGCCGCCGATGTAATGGAAGAACTGGAAGTTGAGACCCAGATCCACATCATCGAAAGCCTGCCAATTGCAAAAGCGGCCGACGTACTCGATAAAATGCCCGCCGACGAAGTGGCTGATATTCTCGACAACCTGGGCGACGAAAAAGTTGAACTTCTGCTGAATGAAATGGAAAAAGACGCCTCGCAGGAAGTTCGCGAATTGCTCGACTATCCGGATCATGCGGTGGGTAGCATCATGTCAACCGAAATCTTGTCGTTCAATGAAAACTCGACAATCGGGGAAGTTCTGAATGAACTGAGATTAAAAAAACCGGAGGCCGAAACCTTATACAACCTCTTTGTCACCAACGAAAAGGAAGTACTGATTGCCACCTTCTCGATGAGGGATTTGGTTATTTCGGCACCTGAAACGAAGATCAGCCAGGTTATGAAACCTTCGCCGGTCTTCCTGTACGACGATCAGGAATTTGATGACATTGCCGAGTTCATTTCGAAATACAACCTGCTGGCCATCCCCGTAGTTGACCACAACAATGTTCTTCAGGGCATGGTTGTAATCGACGATGTAATTGATGATTTGATGGATAAACGGAGAACGAATAAATAGAAGGAGACTGGAGATGTTCAAAAATAAAAAATCACTATTTCAGAAAATAGGTTTATTTCTGGCCATTCTGGGGCCGGGAATAATTACAGGAAGTGTTGACAACGACGCCGGAGGAATTACCACTTATTCGGTTGCGGGCGCCCTTTATGGCTACAACCTGTTGTGGACGCTCATTCCTTCATTTTTTGTATTGGTTGTCATTCAGGAAATGAATGCACGCATGGGGATTGTAACCGGCAAAGGGCTTGCCGACCTGATCCGGGAAAATGCTGGCGTAAAAATTACTTTTTTCATTTTTATTGGCTTGCTCATTGCCGACATCGGCAATACAACCACCGAATTTGCAGGCGTGGCGGGCAGTATGGAAATATTTGGGGTCAGCAAGTACATTTCGGTGCCCATAATCGGTGTATTGGTTTGGTTGTTGGTTGTAAAAGGAACCTACAAAATTGCCGAGCGTATTTTCCTGCTGTTCAGCGTCTCACTCCTCATGTATGTGGTTTCGGCCTTAATGAGCGACTTGCACTGGGGCGAAATCGGTCATGCGGTTGTTCATCCCGACATGAAGGTAAATACGCAGAGCCTGGCCATGGTAATCGGGATTATCGGCACAACCATTGCCCCGTGGATGCAATTTTACATGCAATCGTCGGTCATTGAAAAGGGCCTCGAAATGAAACATTATAAATATTCGCTGATTGATATTGTTGTAGGTTGTGTGGCCACCGTGGTCGTGGCATTTTTCATCATTGTAGCCTGTGCCTCAACCCTGCATGTGAACGGAATTCAGATCAACGAAGCAAAGGACGCCGCGCTGGCCCTGAAACCGCTGGCCGGTGCGCTGGCCTCGCAGGTATTTGCATTCGGACTTTTTATCGCTTCCATCTTCTCGGCAACCATCCTGCCATTGGCCACCGCATTTTATGTTTGCGAAGCTTTTGGTTTTGAGGCCGGAATTGATAAAAAATGGGAGGAAGCCCCTGAGTTTTATATACTTTACACGGGCATCCTGATTATTTCTGCCGGAATTATTCTTTTGCCCAACTCCCCACTCATTTTCATTTCGTTGTGGTCGCAAGTCATTAATGGACTGCTGCTGCCCGTTGTTCTGGTTAGTATGATCTTGATTATCAACAACAAAAAGATCATGGGCCAATACGTGAACAAGCCGCTGAATAATATCATTGGCTGGACAACAGTATCGGTACTTATCGGCCTGTCGGTATTGTTGATGACAATGCCCTTGTTTGGTCATTCAAACTAAATTTTTGAGAATATTGGAAAGAAATTTCGAAAAGTCAGAAAAATAAAATCTTAGCCTGCCCTAAAAAGTCATAAAAAAGCCACTTCCCAATCAGATCGGGCAGATCGGAATTTTAAATATCTTTGGCAAATGAACCAGTCAGAAATACTTAAAAGAATAAGTTCAGGAATTGCAGAAAAAGACCCCAAAGCTGAAATTTTCTTGTTCGGCTCAAGGGCGCGAGGCGACAACCGAAAAGATTCGGACTGGGATATTCTTGTCATTACACCTCGTGATAAGATTACATTTGATTACGAATCGGAGTTAAGAGATCCGATCATCGACATTGAACTCGATTCCGGAGAAATTATTTCCCTTTTGGTTTACTCAAAAAAGGATTGGGTTGGAAAACAATCTGTCTCCTCTCTTTTCAGGAATGTTACGAAAGAAGGCATAAAAATTTAAAATTGAAAAAGGAAAATATTAAATACCGGATTAAGCGGGCACGGGAAACCTATGAAGATGCAGTTTACCTATTCGAAAAAGGAAGCTTAAATTCGAGCATCAATCGGTTGTATTACGCTGCATTTTATGCAGTTATAGCACTATTACTGAATGATGAGATAGAAGTAAAATCGCACAATGGAGTTAAACAAAAATTAGGTGAAGAATTCGTATCAAAAGGAAAATTACCAAAATCACACGCGAAGACTTATAATCTCCTTTCTGATTTCAGGCACAAAGGTGATTATGACGATCTGTTCGACTTTGATCAGGAAGTCGTTGAACGATTACTGGTACCTACAAAAGAGTTAATTGATGCGATTGACAAATTATTGGTTGAAAAGGACTGAAAATAATCGACAACAATTTTCATTGCAGTACTTCAAAAGCCTGTAAGCTAGCCGTGCAGCCTGATCCGGAGAACCTGACGCGTCCCGGACGTAATTTTATACCGGTCGTCGATCCGTTTGCCAACGATCCAAACCAACTGGTTTCCGCTCGAAAGTATCCAGGCATTTTCCTTCTCCGGAATGGAGTATTTTTCGTCGATAAAAAAGTCGCTCAGTTTTTTAAGCCCCGACATGCCCAGGGGCTGAAAATATTCCCCCTCGCGCCAGTGCCGCAAAAT